>NZ_JBXWQF010000006.1:0-257662 GCF_059612245.1 Ruegeria sp. CDSA079
TCAGACATGTTCACCGCTCAGTTTTAGAACCGTGAATCATGCTGCAAAACGAAAATCAATGGGTCCTGACCCTAGATGGCATGTAGAAAAACTGTGCAGACATTCCGCTACACGTAAAAATAAGCTGACAAATTAGGCAAAATGGCAGCCTGATGAAATGCTTAGTGGCCTTGGAATTGCGATCGATGAAGCTTGGGCTCATTTGGGTGCCTATGAAACAACACCTTACTGTCGTTGTCGTTGAGCAAAATCAAGAACGTGCTTTTGCAATTGTGGATGCCTTAAAAGGGTCTGGAAACGTAGACGTTTCTGTAATCGGTAATGTCTCCGGGTTGGCACGTAAAATCGCAATGCATAGCCCAGACATTGTTCTGATCGACATAGACAATCCATCGCGGGATATGCTGGAAGAGTTGACCGTTGCCTCCGGTCCGATGGAGCGACCGGTGGCCATGTTCGTCTCGGGCGCTGCGGGCGGATTAGCGAAAGCCGCCGTTGAGGCAGGGGTATCAGCCTATGTAGTCGATGGCCTGCAAGCCGAGCGCATCAAACCTGTGATCGATACCGCCATCGCCCGGTTTCAGGTACTACGCCAGCTGAGGACCGAACTGGCAGAGACCCGCCGTGCTTTAGAAGAACGCAAAGTGATTGACCGCGCCAAAGGGTTGTTGATGAAAGCCAAAGGTGTATCTGAAGAAGAGGCCTATGCCCTACTGCGTAAAACAGCGATGAACCAGAACCGCCGTGTTGCAGATGTGGCCGAAGCCTTGGTCACGGCTTCGGGTTTGTTGTCATGAGAACTGTAACATTGCCTGTCGCCTATATGCCTTTGGTTGACGCGGCCCCGTTGATTGTCGCGCGCGAGATGGGGTTTGACCATGCCGAAGGCGTTTCTCTGGATCTGCGACCGGCCCCGTCATGGTCATCTCTGCGCGATATGTTGGCTTTTGGGCATGTGGACGCGGCGCATCTGCTGTCACCTGTACCCGTTGCGATGGCCTTGGGTTTGGGCGGTATCGCGACGCCGCTGTCCGCAGTGTCTGTCCTATCCCTGAATGGCAACGTCATAGGCGTTGGAACCCAATTGGCAAGGCGTCTGACCGATCAGGGCTATGACTTCGATTTCACTGATGCCGCTGCGGCTGGGGCTGCACTGGTAAAGGCTGCCGGTGAGGTTTTGGTGTTCGGAGTGCCTTTTCCGTTTTCGATGCATGTTGAACTGCTGCGCTATTGGGTTACGGGAACCGAACTGGCTTCGAAACAGATCGAAATCCGCACTGTCCCGCCCCCTCTCATGGCGCAGGCGCTTGCAGGCGGCGAGATCGATGCCTTCTGCGTGGGCGAGCCTTGGGGCTCATTCGCCGTGGATGACAATGTTGGCGCGTTGCTGCTGCCCGGTAAGGCGATCTGGACCTGCGCACCTGAAAAGGTGTTGGCGGTTAGAAACGACTGGGCCGAAACTGAGCCGCATTTGCTGGGTAGCCTCATGCGGGCCGTTTGGCGTGCGGGACGTTGGCTTTCAAACACAGACAGCCGAACGACCGCGTCCGAGATGCTATCGCGCAAAACCTACCTCAATGTCTCACCCGAACTAATCGACCGTGCATTGATGGGCGAACTCACAACCTCGGCGCGCGGCGAGCAACGCCATGTGGATGGGTTTGTCGAGTTCTTTGATGGCGCTGCCACCTTCCCATGGCGCAGTCAGGCCAAGTGGATCGCGCATCAGCTAGCACAACGGAACGGGATCGATGCCAGCACGGCCGAACGTCAGGCCGCCCGTGTCTTTCGCAGCGACCTCTATCGGCGCGAGCTGTTCGGGCTGGGTGTCGAAACCCCCGGAGCGTCAGAGAAGCGGGAAGGGGCGCTTCCAGAACCGACCACCGTAGCCTCGACAAACGGAAGCTTGATTCTGGCACCGAACGTCTTCTTCGATCGTCGCATTTTCGAGCCAACGGGGTGAGAGTGCCCAAAATTTTTGCAACGCAGCATCAAATCACGCTGCAGTGCAGAAAAATCGCACTTTGACGCTCAAAGCCGGGTGACGGCCCGGATCAAGGATGTCTTAATCGGGACATCGGAAGGCAACGACGCCCACCGACGGAATTCGCCCATAATCCAGGGCACCTCACAAGAGCAAAGCCGCTCGACCATCCGCCACCTCCTCCCGGCGGACTGTGTCGGCGGTTTTTTTGTTTGCCCAAGAGGTTGGGCTGAACCGAAAGGGATCGAAATGAAAAAGCTTCTTTTAGGCCTCGTCGCAACTACGGCGCTTGTGTCTCCGGCGCTGGCCGAACTGGAACTGGAAAAAGACGAACTGACTTTTGGCTTTATCAAACTTACCGATATGGCGCCGCTGGCTGTCGCTTACGAGAATGGGTACTTTCTGGACGAAGGCCTGTTCGTGACGCTGGAAGCACAAGCCAATTGGAAAGTTCTATTGGATGGCGTGATCGACGGGCAGCTTGACGGTGCACACATGCTGGCCGGACAGCCTTTGGCCGCGACTGTCGGATACGGGACCGAGGCGCATATCATCACACCGTTTTCGATGGACCTGAACGGCAACGGCATCACCGTGTCCAACGAAATCTGGGAAGAGATGAAACCAAACATCCCGGTGATGGAGGATGGTCGTCCTCAACACCCTATCAGCGCCGAGGCGCTTGCTCCGGTCGTTGAGAAATACAAGTCCGAAGGCAAGCCCTTTAACATGGGCATGGTCTTCCCAGTCTCGACCCACAATTACGAACTGCGCTATTGGCTGGCCGCGGGTGGGCTGCATCCGGGGTACTACAGCCCGGACAACGTGACCGGTCAGATCGGTGCGGATGTGTTTTTGTCGGTGACACCTCCACCACAGATGCCAGCCACATTGGAGGCCGGTACAATCTATGGCTACTGCGTGGGTGAGCCGTGGAATCAGCAAGCGGTATTCAAGGGCATCGGCGTTCCGGTTATTACCGATTACGAGCTGTGGAAGAACAACCCCGAGAAGGTTTTCGGCATCACGGCTGAGTTCGCTGAGGAATATCCGAACACTACTCTGGCGGTGACCAAGGCTTTGATCCGTGCGGCGATGTGGCTGGATGAGAACGACAATGCCAACCGCCCCGAAGCCGTCGAGATCCTAAGCCGCCCGGAATATGTGGGTGCGGACTACGACGTCATCGCCAATTCGATGACTGGCACTTTCGAATATGAAAAAGGCGACAAGCGTGAGGTTCCCGATTTCAACGTGTTCTTCCGCTACAACGCGACCTATCCGTTCTACTCGGACGCGGTTTGGTACCTGACCCAAATGCGCCGCTGGGGTCAGATCGCCGACGCCAAGTCAGACAGCTGGTATGACGAAGTCGCTAAGTCAGTTTACAAGCCCGAAATCTATCTGGAAGCCGCGCGCTTGCTAGTCGACGACGGCCTTGCGAATGAGGCTGACTTCCCTTGGGAGAGTGACGGCTACAAGGCACCAACGCCCGCCGAGGATATCATTGATGGTATCGCCTATGACGGTCGCACCCCCAATGCCTATCTCGAAAGCCTGTCCATCGGTCTGAAAGACGGTCAGACGATCGTCGGCTCGGACGTGCAAGGCTAATTCCCCAGCCGCGCCCGGCCCTCGCCGGGCGCAGACCCCAAAGTGCCCCGCCATTGCAAGGACACCTCAGATGACAACGGTCGATCCCGAATTCAACGCAGACGCCGCCCGAGAGGAACGTCGCGCCCGCCTTTTCACTCGCATCAACGCCGCCGACAAGTGGTTCCAGGTGTTGGGCCTCAGCTGGGCCACGCCTGTCCTAAAGGCTGTCGCTGGCGACAACCCACGCGCCCAGATGACAGAGATTTGGCGGTTGCTGATCGTACCACTGTTATCGATCTGTGCCTTCCTGCTGCTCTGGGCCACACTGGCCCCTAAGGTGCAGACCTCGCTGGGCGCGGTCCCCGGGCCAGCGCAGGTTTGGGCGGAGATGGTCAGCCTGAATGAGGACGCCAAAGCTAAAGCGGCAAAACGCGCCAAGTTCGAAGCCATGGTCGAGACGCGCAATCAAAAGTTTATTGTTGCCGGCCAGCCGGAGAAGGTGAAAGACGTCGCTTTCACCGGGGCTCCGACCTACTATCAACAGATATGGACCTCGATCAAAACAGTGTTTTTCGGCTTTCTGATCGCCACTGCCCTTGCGGTCCCGCTGGGCATCGCCGCTGGCCTGTCTCCGACCGCAAATGCCGCGCTGAACCCGCTGATCCAGATCTTCAAACCGGTCTCGCCGCTGGCATGGCTGCCGATCGTCACCATGATCGTTTCGGCTGTCTACGTCTCCAATGACGGATGGTTCGCAAAGGCCTTTTTGATCTCAGCCATCACGGTGACCCTGTGTTCGCTTTGGCCGACGTTGATTAATACCTCTCTGGGTGTGGCGTCCATCGACAAGGACCTAGTGAACGTCTCCAAGGTTCTGAAAATGAACACCTATACCAAGATCACCAAGCTGGTGCTGCCCTCTGCCTTGCCGCTGATCTTCACTGGTCTGCGCCTGTCGCTTGGTGTTGGCTGGATGGTCCTGATCGCCGCGGAAATGCTGGCGCAGAACCCCGGCCTGGGCAAGTTTGTCTGGGATGAGTTCCAGAACGGTTCCTCCAGCTCTTTGGCCAAGATCATGGTTGCGGTCTTTACCATCGGCATCATCGGCTTCCTGCTGGACCGTGTGATGTATGCCCTGCAATCCCTTTTCACCTTCACGAAGAACCGGTGAGCACGATGAGCATTCTAAGCTTCAAGGACGCCTCTAAATCCTTCGGTGAAGGCACTGCGCGCGCCGATGTACTGAAGGGCATCGATCTGGACGTGCAAGAGGGCGAGTTTCTGGTGATCCTTGGTTTCTCAGGCACTGGTAAGACGACCCTGATCAACCTGATGGCCGGGCTGGATCACCCGACCAGCGGAGAGGTCACGTTCAAAGGCGCTCCGATCAAGGGCCCCGGCCCGGAACGGGGGGTGATCTTTCAAAATTACTCGCTGATGCCTTGGCTGACGGTCGGTGGCAATGTCGGGCTGGCGGTTGATACGGTCTTCCCGGATCTCAGCAAGACTGAGAAAGCCGAAAAAGTCGCGCATTACGTCAAGATGGTGGGCCTCAGCCATGCCGCGACGCGCCGCCCGGCGGAACTGTCCGGCGGGATGCGCCAGCGGGTCAACGTGGCGAGGGCGCTGTCGATGAACCCTGAGGTATTGCTGCTGGATGAGCCTCTGTCGGCGCTCGACGCTTTGACCCGTGCCAATCTGGCGGACGAGATCGAACACATCTGGGAAGCCGACAAGAAGACTTGCGTGCTGATTACCAACGACGTCGATGAAGCAATCATTCTTGCCGACCGGATCATTGCACTGAACCCCGATGGCACGCTGGGGCAGGAGTTCCACGTGTCGATCCCGCGACCGCGCGAACGCGGTGCCATGAACAACGATGAGACGTTCAAACGCCTGCGGGCGGACGTCACCAAATATCTGATGGACGTAGGGATCGAGGCCAAGGTCGAAGGCACTCGTATCCTACCGGATGTCACCCCAATCCACGGGGTTCCAACGGCGGTGGCCGAGGCGCAAAAGGGGATGATTGAGAACCGCTTCCTCGATTTCTCGCAGCTGCACAAGGTGTATCCGACGCCCAAAGGCCCTCTGACCGTGGTCGAGGATTTTGACCTGAAGATCGACAAGGGTGAGTTCATCTCTCTGATCGGACACTCGGGCTGTGGCAAATCAACAGTTCTGACCATGGCCGCCGGGCTGAACGACATCTCGAAAGGCGCGATTAAGCTGGACGGCCGCCATGTAGAAGGGGCTGATCCTGAACGTGCGGTGGTGTTTCAGTCGCCCAACCTGTTCCCTTGGCTCAGCGCTAAAGAGAACGTCGCGATCGGGGTCGACAAAGTCTATCCCAAGGCCAGCATCGCCGAGCGGCAGGATGTCGTTGAATATTATCTGGAACGCGTCGGTCTGGCTGACGCGATGGACAAATCCGCCAGCGATCTTTCGAACGGCATGAAGCAACGAGTCGGTCTCGCCCGCGCCTTTGCCCTGTCCCCCAAGCTGCTGCTGCTGGATGAACCCTTTGGCATGCTCGACAGCCTGACGCGCTGGGAATTGCAGGAAGTGCTGATGGAGGTATGGTCCCGCACCAAAGTGACCGCGATCTGCGTCACCCATGACGTGGATGAGGCGATCCTGCTGGCTGACCGCGTGGTGATGATGACCAACGGCCCGCAAGCGACCATCGGTAAGATCACCAAGGTTGATCTGCCGCGGCCACGCACGCGCAAAGCTTTGTTGGAGCACCCAGATTACTACGCCTACCGGCTGGAAGTTCTCGATTTCCTTGAAGAATACGAACATGGCGCCAAGCCCAAAACGCCCGCCCCAAAGGCGATTGCAGCGGAGTGAAATCATGAAGCAAAGACTAGTTGTTATAGGCGCAGGCATGGCCTCGGGTCGGGTGCTGGAACACCTGACCGACGCCGCACCGGATGCGTTCGAAATCACCCTGTTCAACGCTGAGCCGCGCGGGAACTACAACCGCATCTTGCTCAGCCCGGTTCTGTCGGGTGAGAAGACCTATGAAGAGATCGTCACCCATGACGACACTTGGTATGCCGAGCGGGGCATCTCCTGCCGCTTTGGTGAGAAGGTTGCCAAGATCGACCGTGAGATGAAGGTGGTCGAGGGCGAGAACGGACATGTGCCCTATGACAAGCTGGTCGTCGCGACCGGGTCGAACCCGTTCATCATCCCTTTGCCAGGGCATGATCTGGATGGTGTGATCGCCTATCGCGATTTGGAAGACACGCAGCAGATGATGGGCATGGGTTCGGGAAACCAGGTCGTCGTAATTGGCGGCGGTTTGCTGGGGCTCGAGGCCGCTGCGGGGATGGCCGCGCATGGTGTTGACGTCGCCGTCGTGCATATCATGGGCCACTTGATGGAGCGTCAGTTGGACGAGGCCGCAGGCTACCTGCTGAAGAAATCGTTGGAAGACAAAGGCATCAAGATCTGCCTGCAGGCGAATTCCAAGGAAGTTCTGGGGCAAGATGGCAAGGTTCGCGCACTGCTGCTGGATGACGGGACCGAACTGCCCTGCGACCTGCTGGTTATGGCGGTGGGTATCCGTCCCAACACGGCGCTGGCGCAAGCGGCCGGTCTGGCCACCGGTCGCGGCATCCATGTGGACGATCAAATGCTGACCTCGGACCCGGATGTCTATGCCGTGGGTGAATGCGTCGAACATGGCGGAGAGATCTTTGGCCTTGTCGCCCCGCTCTACGATCAAGCGAAAGTGGCGGCGCGTGCTCTGTTGGAAGAAGACGCTGCATTCGCGCAGAAAACCCTCTCGACCAAACTGAAAGTCACCGGCTGTGATCTGTTCAGTGCTGGCGACTTCGCTGACGGTCCGGGGCGTGAAGACATTGTGTTCCGCGACCCCTCGCGCGGGGTCTATAAGCGCCTCGTGATTGAAGAAGATCGGCTGATCGGAGCCGTTATGTATGGCGACACCGCCGATGGCAGCTGGTTCTTTGGGTTGATCAAGGACGGCACCAGCATCGAAGCCATGCGCGAGACGCTGATCTTCGGCCCGGCCTATCAGGGGGGCGACACCGCGGACCCTCTCTCAGCCGTTGCAGCATTGCCGCCTGAGGCGGAGATTTGCGGCTGCAACGGCGTATGCAAAGGCGAGATTGTCGAGGCGATCAACGCAGGTGCCGACGATCTGGGCGCGGTACGTGCAGGCACCAAGGCGAGTGCTTCCTGCGGCACCTGTACTGGGCTTGTGGAACAGGTATTGCAGGTCACTTTGGGCGACGACTTCCAAACGCCTGCCGCGCAACCGATCTGCGGTTGCACCGATCTGACGCATGAGGATGTGCGTCGTCTGATCAAGGGGCAGGAACTGAAAAGCCAGGCCGCTGTCTGGCAGGAACTCAGCTGGACCACGCCCAACGGCTGCCATGTGTGCCGCCCGGCGATTAACTATTATCTACTGGCGGACTGGCCGCTGGAATACCAAGACGACCCGCAAAGCCGCTTCGTCAACGAACGTAAACACGCCAACATTCAGAAAGACGGCACATTCAGTGTCGTGCCCCGCATGTGGGGAGGGATAACGACACCGGAAGAGTTGCGCGCCATTGCCAATGCTGCCGATAAGTACGACGTGCCAACCGTCAAAGTCACGGGCGGTCAGCGCATCGATCTGCTGGGCGTAAAGGGTGTGGACCTGCCTGCGATCTGGTCGGATCTGAACAAGGCCGGTCTGGTCTCGGGCCATGCCTATTCCAAGGGTCTGCGCACGGTCAAAACCTGCGTCGGCACGGATCATTGCCGGTTTGGCACACAGGACAGTACGGGCCTGGGTATCAAGCTAGAGAAGACCCTGTGGGGGTCGTGGACGCCGCACAAGCTAAAGCTGGCCGTATCCGGGTGCCCGCGCAACTGCGCCGAGGCGACGTGCAAGGATATTGGCGTCGTCTGCGTGGATTCGGGCTATCAGATCAGCATCGGCGGAGCCGCAGGCATGGACGTAAAAGAGACCGAGTTGCTCTGCCAAGTCTCCACCGAGGACGAAGTAATCGAGGTCGTGATGGCCGTGACCCAAGCCTACCGCGAGGGCGGCAAGTATCTGGATCGCCTGTATAAATGGTTGGGCAAGGTTGGCATGGACTGGGTCAAAGCGGAGGTCGTGGACGATCTTGAAAACCGCGCTGCTTTGGTCGCCCGGTTCGAACTATCGCAAAGCATCTATCGCAAAGACCCGTGGGCCGAACACGTCAAAGAAAAAGCGCAGACCTACGCGCCGATTGCAGATTTTGCATTGGAGGCCGCGGAATGAGCTGGGTCGACATCGGACATATTGATGAGGTGCCGGTGCGCGGAGCGCGTCTGGTGAAAGCCCATATCGGCTGTATCGCCGTCTTCCGCACCGCCGAGGCGGAAGTATTCGCCGCGACCAACAGCTGTCCGCATAAAGGCGGCCCATTGTCCGAGGGCATCGTCCACGGCCAGTCGGTAACCTGCCCCCTGCACAACTGGGTCTTTGACCTGAACACGGGCGAAGCTAAAGGCGCGGATGATGGCCGCATCACCACCTATCCGGTGCGTCTTGAAGACGGTCGTATCCTACTGGACGACAGCGCGGTTTCCCGGCGGAGCGCGGCCTGATGGACGGAAGTGGTCTGCCCGAAGTTCGCTCGACCTGTGCGTATTGCGGCGTTGGCTGCGGTGTGCTTCTGCGACCTGATGGAGTTGGAGGGCTGACTGTCCGGGGCGACCCGGATCATCCAGCGAACCATGGTCGTTTGTGCTCGAAAGGGTTGGCTTTGGGCGAAACCGTGGGGTTGGAACACCGGTTGCTGGCTCCTCACGCCTTTGGTGAGGACACCAGTTGGGACAATGCGTTGCAACTGGTCGCAGATCGGTTCTCTGCCGCGATAGCTGAACACGGGCCGGACAGCGTGGCGTTCTATGTCTCGGGGCAGTTGCTGACCGAGGATTACTATGTCGCCAACAAACTGATGAAAGGCTTTATGGGCTCGGCGAATATCGACACCAACTCTCGGCTTTGTATGGCCTCTACTGTGGCAGGACACAAACGCGCTTTCGGCACGGATACGGTCCCTGGAACCTATGAGGATCTGGATCAGGCCGACCTGGTTGTGCTGGTCGGCTCGAACCTCGCATGGTGCCATCCTGTGCTCTATCAACGGGTCATAGCTGCGCGTCAGGCTCGCGGAACGAAGATTGTGGTTATTGATCCACGTCGAACAGCAAGCTGCGATCAAACCGATCTCCATCTGGCGCTTCAACCGGGCAGCGACGTCGCATTGTTCAACCGCTTGTTGGCCAGAATTCACCAAACCGGACATGTGTCAGCGGAATTTCTGGATCGCAGCGTTGGGTTCAATGAGACAGTCGAGCTGGCACAGCTTGACGACCCTGATGAGACGGGGCTGAGCCCTGGTGAGATTGAAGCTTTCTGCGATCTATGGATCGGTACCGAGCGCGTTGTGACGATCTTTAGTCAGGGTGTGAACCAGTCTTCTAGCGGAACCGACAAGGTCAACGCGATACTGAACTGCCATTTGGCCACCGGACGGATCGGGCGCCCGGGGATGGGTCCGTTTTCAGTCACCGGTCAGCCAAACGCCATGGGTGGTCGAGAGGTGGGCGGCTTGGCCAACATGCTCGCCTGCCATTTGGATATCGAAAACAAAGCCCACAGAGCCGCTGTCCAGGAATTCTGGAAGGCACCCAACATGCCACAGAAGCAGGGGCTCAAAGCGGTTGACCTGTTTCGTGCTGTTGAAAGCGGCCAGATCAAAGCACTGTGGGTCATCCACACCAATCCGGCGGCCACTATGCCAGATGCAGACCGAGTGAAGGCGGCTATCGAGGGTTGTTCATTCACTGTTGTTAGCGACCTGACAGCCAGGACAGACACCGCGCGTGTTGCAGACATATTGCTGCCAGCTGCGGGTTGGGGCGAAAAAAGCGGTACAGTGACCAATTCAGACCGCACGATCAGTAGACAGCGCACCGTTTTGGCGCCTCCGGGACAAGCGCGTGCTGATTGGGATATTTTGGCCGAAGTGGGCCGCCGCATGGGCTGGACAGAAGCTTTCAGCTATGAGACCCCAGCACAGATTTTTCGAGAATACGCTAAGATGACTTCGCTCGCCGTGTCATTTGGCAAGGATTTGGATATCACAAGTTTTTCGGACATTGATGACGAAGACTATGAGGCGCTAAGCCCAACACGGTGGCCAACGAAATCTCGCAAATCAGATGACCGTTTTTTTGGCGATGGGCAGTTTTTTCATCCTGACGGCAAGGCGTGTTTTGTGCCGGTCGCGCATCGTCCACCAATGGCGACGACTTCTGAACAGTACCCGTTTCTTTTGAACACTGGGCGAAACAGGGACCAGTGGCACACCATGACCCGGTCCGGGTTGTCGCCGCGTCTGTCAGCCCATCTTGCTGAACCATATATTGAGGTTAACCCAAACGACGTTGATCGGTTGGGTCTTAGTGCCGCAGATTTGGTCGAACTCAACAGCTCAGTTGGAAGCGGTATATTTCGACTTCGCATCACAGAGTCTGTGGCACCGGGCCAAGTGTTTGCGCCAATTCACTGGACGGGTGAAACGGCCCCATCAGCCTGTGTGGATATACTTGTTCCAAGTGTCACTGATCCGATCTCAGGACAGCCGGAAAGTAAGTCAACTGCGGTATCTGTACGGCGCATGCATGCCGCGTGGTACGGCTTTGCCGTTTCAGTTGCAGTAGGGTCCCCTAGGGCAGAATATTGGGCAACTGCCAAAACAACCAACGGCTACAGGATGGAGTTGGCAGGCAAACAGATGATAGACGATTGGGAAAGCACTGCCCGCGATTGGTTTGGGTTACCTGATGCCCAGGCCTCCGTGGTAGAAGATCCCAAGCGCGGCTCGTACAGAATTGCGCTGTCAGACGGACAGAGCATATTGGCAGCGCTCTTCGTCTCCCGCCAACCTATCACACTAATGCGAGGCTACTTGGCAACCTTTCCCGAGGTGACGCCTCAGCAGATTTTGTCCGGTCGTTCCTCCGCGTCTTCAGAAGATTGCGGACCAATAGTCTGTTCCTGTTTCGAAGTCGGGCTAAGAACCATCATCCATGCCATTCATAACAAGCATTTGATCAGTGTGGACGATATTGGCAATGCCCTTCAGGCTGGAACGAATTGTGGGTCTTGCCAGCCAGAGTTGGCTGACTTGCTCACCGAGCATTCGAAATCAATCCGCAACAAACCGCAGAACTACCCGCAAGAACAATCAGCGTAGACACAAGGTTATTTTTAACGGGAATGCGGTCCGCTTTGATTGGCTTTCAAAGCAAGCACGGGTTCCATTCACTCTATAGAACAGAACCAATTGGACCTTCCTAATAGGTTCGAACAATTTGGTCAGACGATGGCTTCGTCCTGTGTTCCAGATCTACACCCCTGTCCCAGTTTCGCGTTTGCGGCGAATGCCTCCTCTGATGCGCCGCACAATAGCTAAAGCGATCGAAGTCGAATGGCAGGTTAGGGTTGTTTGCTGATGTTGAAGCTTGAGGCCCGATTGTCTGGTTCGTCCGCGGAACTGCCATTCGCATTTGTCGCAGTCAATGACTGCTCCAAGCCCAAAGCGGCCACTCAAGGCCTGCCCCGCGAGTGGATTTTTGCCGCGCCAACTAGTCCAATGACAGTCACCCGTATGTCTATGTTCTCACCTTTCACTTGCGACAAATTGGAAAGGTGCAATGGCATCTGCCAACTATTTAACATTGCTTGGAGCCGTCTTTCGCCACCATAATCGGCAGATACAGATTGAAAGGGAGTTTTAATGAAAAGAAAGTCATTGCCAACATTGCCACTCCTCTTTCTGACCGTAGCAATTCCCGCTTTGGCACAAGATGATTGGAGCGCGCTTGAGGCCACGGTACCTGAGAACCCGATCAAGAACGCTTACTTCGGCGAAACTCATGTACATACTTCGTTTTCTCTTGATGCCTACATTGGAGGTGCACGTCTGACACCTTCGGACGCGTATCGCTTCGCGAAGGGCCAACCTGTCTCGGTAAACAACGTGCAGCGCAGAATTGGTCGACCTCTGGATTTTGCGGCCGTTTCCGATCATGCAGAATTTCTTGGCGAGATGCTCTCAACGCAGATCCCATCTGCTCCAGGGCATTACCAAGAAGCTCTTGCTGAGCTGCGCGGTTTGTCGGACATAGAAACTCAACGCGCATGGTTCGTAAAATATGTAATAAGCAACATGCGATCTGGTGAGCCTGAGCATCCACCTTTTTTTGCTGGACTTGAGACAACTGCAACGGCTTGGGAATACTATGTGGTGGGGGCTGCCGAGGCGCATTACGAGCCAGGGACTTTTACCAGCCTTATCGCGTTTGAATGGACGTCGGCCCCCAATGCCGGAAACATGCATCGCAACGTGATTTTCCGAGACAACAAAGTGCCGGACATCCCGCTTAGTGCGCTTGATACTACAGACGAGGAAGAACTTTGGGAGTGGATGGAAGAGCAAGAAGCTGCGGGCTCTAAACTGTTGGCCATCCCACATAATTCCAACGGGAGCAAAGGCTTGATGTTTGAGCCGATCGACAATGCTGGAAGTCCGATCACGCGTGAATATGCCAAGCGCCGCGCCAAGTGGGAACCGTTGATCGAAATGATGCAGATCAAAGGCAATTCCGAAACCCATCCCGGCGTTTCGCCTAACGACGAGTTTGCGAACTTCGAGAATGCAGAGAGTATCGCCACATTCAGTGAACGTTTCTTCCGCAACGATGGCTTCGTCCGTTGGGCTGCGACTAAAGGGCTCGACTATGAGCAGAAGCTAGGTGCGAACCCTTGGAAACTTGGTTTCATCGGAGGCACCGACAATCATAATGGTACCCCAAGTGATGTCGATGAGGCGACCTATAATGGCAGCCATGGTGTTGCCGACGGTACTATCGAGCAACGCCGCGAAGGCGAGATAGACGGCTGGTTGCTTGGCCCCGACGCCAACCCGGGCTCGCTCGCAGGCGTCTGGGCGTCCAAGAACACACGTAGTGCGATTTTTGACGCGATGCAAAGCCGCGAAACCTTCGCCACATCAGGCCCTAGGATACAGCCGCGTTTCTTTGGCGGTGCAATGCTCCAAAGCAACAACGATCCCGTAAAGCTTGTAATAGACGGTTATGCCAACGGCGTGCCGATGGGCGGTTCTCTGACAGCTTTGGACGGCCCACCAACTTTTGCGGTGCACGCATTAAAAGATCCGATCGGAGCCAACCTCGATCGCGTACAAATCATCAAGGGTTGGGTCGATGAAGGCGGAGCGCCGCAAGAACGCATCATAGATGTAGTGTGGTCAGGAGATCGCGTGCCGGATGTGAATGGCAAGCTGCCGCCCGTTGGCAATACGGTTGATCCTGAAACTGCGACTTACAGTAACTCAATCGGAGCTGCGGAGTTGTTTGGTCATTGGACAGACGACGATTTTGATCCTGGCGAACATGCTCTGTACTACATGCGCGTCATCGAAATCCCCACTCCACGCTGGACGACGTATGACGCCGTCCGCCACGGCCTGCCGCTCCTTGAGGATGTCGCGGTGTGGATACAAGAACGAGCATGGACTTCGCCAATTTGGTATTCACCGGAGTAGTAGCCCACAAAGGCAGTGCAGCAGGGCTTCTGTTATGCTTCCGTAATTGGAGCTTCTGTGAATTCGTAGAGCCTCTGTGTGTGCTATTGAATGGCAACTTTGTCCGCATGGCGGTCATAGGCTCGTCTTCATCGGAGGTCCGACTTGATCAGAAGCGGCCATTGAGTGTTTTGAACTGCAGTTTGAGATGCGCGCGATCGGTTTCTATGATGGCAAAGACAGTAAAGTGCGCTTATTGGCAGGGTGCCGATGCCTGGTGTGGGAGGGCTGGATGGAGACTTCACCATGTCCAGTATTCAGCTTCCAATAATCAGACCGTCTCAGCCGCCGTGGAACAAGAACCGACGAATTGGTCAGAAACGTCCACTCCTGCCAAGACAGGTTTGGGCAATTCGTGCGCGGCTCGAACTCGCCGGGAACCCGCGCAACCTTGTGCTGTTCAATCTTGCTATCGACAGCAAACTTCGCGGTTGTGATCTTGTTCGCCTGAAAGTGGCGGATCTCGTCGTTGCCGGAGCAGTTCGAGACCGCGTATCGATCGTCCAGAGCAAGACAGGCAGGCCAGTTCAGTTCGAAGTGTCCGAGAACACGCGAAGATCGATTTTTGAGTGGGTCAGATCGCCCGCCATGCTTGGTCGCGAGTTCCTCTTTCCAAGCAGGTTCCACAGTTCATCGCACATTTCGACTCGGCAATACGCACGTCTCGTGCGCAGCTGGGTGTCGGTCATCGGACTGGATCCTTGTGGGTACGGAACGCATTCTCTTCGGCGGACAAAGGCTGCGCTGATCTATCGGAAGACTGGCAACCTTCGGGCCGTCCAACTCCTGCTCGGACACACCAAGGTTGATAGCACGGTCAGGTACCTTGGGGTCGAACTCGACGACGCGTTGAGCATCGCGGAGAAGATCGACATCTGACGGTTTGACGGACGGCAGCGGCCGTTCGTCATCTCAAAACGGGTTCCGAAGGTTTAGGCGCGAACGGCTGCTCCTTCAGATACCAGACTTTGGTTTATTTGCGTTCGATGACCGCCATGCGGACAAACTTGCCATCCGCTTCATTTTTCTCATTGTCTGCTAGTGGCGTACGACCGACATCTACGCTTTCCCTGAAAAAGGGGATGGTTCTTTTGCTGCCATTTGGTGCAAAGAAGGACGTCTTCGCTCCTACTGACGGATTTGCAACGTGTTGAAGCTCATCAAGAATGCGCGTCTCTATTCACCTGAGCCTGTAGGTTTGGGCCATATTCTCACCGCGGGTGAGCGCATCATTTACCTCGGCAGTAAAAATCCCGAATTGCCGGACCAGCTTCAGGCAGAGATCATTGACGTCGAAGGTGCAGCGGTTGTTCCGGGTTTTATTGATGGGCATGCGCATATAACTGGCGGTGGCGGTGAAACCGGACCAGCCAGTCGGATGCCGCCGCTTGTCCTGTCCTCTTTCACGCGTGCCGGTGTCACTTCAGTCGTTGGAGTATTGGGCACGGACGATCTGACACGCAACACCCAGACGCTGGTGCAACAGGCCTATGGGTTGCGGGAAGAAGGACTTTCAGCCTGGTGTCACACCGGTGGCTATCACGTCCCACTGACCACCCTCACCGGTTCAGCCCGTGGAGACATTGTGTTCCTTGATCCGGTCATCGGTGTTGGGGAACTGGCGATCAGCGATCACCGGTCGAGCCAACCGACATTGGACGAGTTTCTGCGGATCGCGAGCGAGGCGCATGTCGCGGGTCTGATGACTGGCAAGGCGGGGATTGTGCATTGCCATATGGGAGATGGCGAGCGAGGGCTGTCAATGTTGGAACAGGCTATCGCGACCTGCGAAATCCCCGCACGCGTCTTCAATCCAACCCATGTCAATCGCAACAAACCACTCTTCGAACAGGCCGTGGCACTAGCACGGCACGGATGTTACATCGACGCAACCGCATTCCCTTGCGGACATGTCGAGCCGGGCATCTCTGCTGCTGAGGCCTACATTCAGTTTCGCGATTTGGGCGGTCACGCGGACCGTTTCACCATCAGCTCTGACGGTGGTGGCTGCCTGCCCGCCTTTGACCATGAAGGCAATCTGACACGGTTCGGTGTGGGTTTGTCCGACACTTTGCCGGACATGCTGCGCGAACTCACGAACAGAGGAGTACCAATGCCCGAAGCTCTGGCTCCGCTGACCTCAAATGTCGCTGACCTGCTGAAGCTGCACCGAAAGGGTCGTCTGAACGTGGGTATGGACGCTGATTTGGTCGTTCTTGACGAAAACACTGCCGTGCGGCATGTGATGGCCCGGGGGGAATGGCATGTACGCGACGGCCAGATAGCTCGACGCGGCATGTATGAACAGGTTTGAGCGTCCGCGCGGTCCTCGGTGGCTGCCCGCTATAGCACCGGAAGGTAGTTAAGATATGTGCCCTGCACCCGTTGATGCAGAAACCCCGCGCGGGTTCATCATTCCGATCGGCGGCGGTGAAGACCGCGTCAAGGAAATGCAGATTCACCGAAAGTTCGTAGAACTATCCGGCGGTGCCGACGCTGATATCGTCGTGATCCCAACAGCCTCGATGCTGGAAGAAACCGGACCGGACTATAACCGCATCTTTTCCGAGCTTGGTGCAGGCAAGGTTGAATTCCTGCCTATCTCGCGCCGCGCCGATTGCGACAACCCGGATTACGCGGGGATGCTGGATCGTGCTACCGGGATTTTTTTAACCGGTGGGAACCAGTTGCGCCTGTCAGCGATTCTTGGAGGCACGCTGGTCGCCCAGAAAATCCGGCGCCGAAACGCGGCAGGGGTGCCGGTTGCAGGAACCTCGGCCGGTGCTTCGATCATGTCCGAGCATATGGTAGCAGGCGGCAGCAGCAACTCTGGTCCAGCCGAAGGTAACATCACGATGGCTCCCGGTATGGGTTTGACCAACGCCGTCATCATTGATCAGCATTTCACCCAACGCAACCGCCTGGGTCGATTGCTAACCGCTTCATCTTTTAACCCGTTTCTAATCGGATTGGGCGTTGACGAAGACACGGCGGCCTTCATTGGGCCCGATAACGTCTTTGAAGTAATCGGCAGCGGAACGGTTACCGTGGTGGATGCGAGCCATTTGACCCATTCTTCGATGTGGGATGCCCGTCGCGGCGAAGCACTCAGCCTTCTTGGACTTCGGCTTGACGTTCTGGGTGAAGGGTGCCGTTATGATCTGACGGCTCGCCAGGCTTTTCCGCCGGATGAGCATATGGCGTTCTGCACATTGCCGGATCTGTCCGGGGATGAGGCCGCCAGCGGGGGGAAACAATAATCTAACCAACGAGGAACCTCATGAAAATAATCTCGACCAATGTCTTTGTCGGCCCGAATGTCTGGGCAAGTTTTCCGGTCATTCGCCACGTCATTGATCTGGGCGTTTTGGAAGATTGGCCTTCGGCCAAAATTGGTTCCGAGTTTATTGATGCATTGACCCAGGCCCTTCCCGGTCTGGCGGAACATGGCTGTTCCTACCGCGAACCCGGTGGTTTCATCCGCCGATTGCGCGAAGATGAAGGTACTTGGCTTGGTCATGTTTTGGAACATTGTGCCATTGAAGTGCAGAACGTGGCCGGTTCGGATGTAACCTTTGGCCGCACGCGCGGCACAGGCGAACCCGGCCAATACAACATGGTTTACGAATACCGCCAGCGCGATGTTGGTCTGGACGCAGGCAAGCTGGCAATGCGGCTGCTGATGCATCTATTGCCGCAATCCCTCAAGGAACAGGTGGACTACGGCTTCGACCCGGAATTCAACTGGGATGACGAGTTGCGTAGCTTTGTGCTGCGGGCGCAGCGCAAGGAATTTGGTCCCTCAACCGGCTCATTGGTTAAGGCCGCGCAAGAGCGTGACATCCCTTGGATCAGGCTGAATTCTGGGTCACTGGTTCAGTTCGGGCACGGCAAATACCAGAAACGCATTCAGGCAACCATAACCTCTGAGACCAAGCATATCTCGGTCGAGATTTCCTGCGACAAGGAAGACACGCACAATCTGCTGAACGATCTGGGCCTGCCTGTGCCGCAGCAACGCATGGTCTATTCCGCGCGTGAAGCCGTGCGCGCCGCCGCACGGATCGGGCACCCGGTGGTGGTCAAACCGCTCGATGCCAATCATGGGCGCGGTGTTTCGATCAACCTGAACTCGGATGAAGAGGTCGAGGCAGGCTTTGCCGAAGCCAAGGAACATTCCCGCAGCCGCGCCATTCTGGTGGAAAGCTTCATCACCGGGTTCGATCACCGGATGCTGGTGGTGAACAACAAGCTGGTCGCGGTGGCCAAGCGCGTGCCGGGCCATGTGGTAGGCGATGGCACGCACACGATTGCCGAACTGGTCGATATCGTGAACGAGGATCCACGCCGTGGCATCGGGCATGAAAAAGTGCTGACCATGCTGGAGATCGACAATCAGGCCAAACGCCTGATGGAAAATGCGGGCGTGACGGAAAAAACTGTGCTGCCTGACGGCGAGGTCTTTTATCTGCGATCAACCGCGAACCTGTCGACCGGCGGCACGGCCATTGATCTGACGGATGTGGTGCACCCTGACAACCGTGACATGGCCGAGCGTGCCATCATGGCCGTCGGGCTGGATGTGGGCGGTGTCGATTTCCTTATCGACGACATCACCAAATCCTACAAGGATATCGGCGGCGCGATTGTCGAGGTGAACGCCGCCCCCGGTTTCCGGATGCACGTGGCACCGTCCGAAGGTCAGCCGCGCGACGTGGCGGGCAAAGTGATCGACATGCTGTTTCCGGCCACCGAGGAAACCCGCATCCCCATCGCGGCAATCACCGGAACCAACGGCAAGACGACCACTTCAAGGATGCTGGGGCACATCATTAAAACCAGCGGCAAGACCGTTGGCATGACCTCGACCGATGGTGTTTATGTTGACGGCAAGCTGAGCGTCAAGGGCGACATGACGGGACCCAAGTCGGCACAGATCGTTCTGCGCGACCCGGCTGTCGATTTTGCGGTGATGGAAACCGCACGTGGCGGACTTGTGCGGTCGGGTCTGGGCTATCAGCGCTCGAACGTAGCGGCCTGTCTGAACGTCTCGGCAGATCATCTGGGCCTTGGCGGCATCAACACGGTTGAGGAACTGGCCGTTGTCAAACGCGTGGTGGTGGAAAGCGCCACCGACACGGCCGTTCTGAATGCCGATGACATCAACTGTCTGAAAATGGCCGACTATGCCGGTGCGGATCAGATCTTTTATGTCACCACCAACCCGGGGCACAGCCTGGTCAAGGAACATATCAAAGCAGGCGGCAAGGCCATTGTGCTTGAAAAGGGCATGAATGGTGACATGCTGACCATTTATGACAACGGTCTTCATATCCCGGTGCTGTGGTCGCATCTGATCCCGGCGGCATTGGAAGGCAAGGCCATTTTCAACGTCCAGAACGCAATGTTCGCCGCCGCGATGGCCTATAGTTTCGGAGTGGACCTGGACAATATCCGCCACGGGCTGCGCACCTTCGACACCAGCTATTTCCAGGCACCCGGGCGGATGAATGTCTATGACGAGCATCCCTTCAAGGTGATTCTCGACTATGGCCACAACCCTGCCGCGCTCACGGCGATGGCGGCGTTGGCCGATCAGTTGGAGGTCAAGGGCCGAAGGCTGTGCGTTGTTGCGATGCCCGGCGACCGGCGCGATGAGGATATCGTAGACGGGGCCGCCGCATTGGCCGGGCATTTTGATCATTTCATCTGCAAGGCAGATGACCGCCGCCGGGGCCGTGGACACGACGAAGTGCCGCAAATGATGCGGCAGGCCCTGATCGACAACGGCGTCGATGATGCCGCGATCACGATCATCCCGGATGAGGTCGAAGCGGTGACTGCAGCGTTGGAACAGGCCGCACCGGGCGATCTGCTGGTGATTTTCGGTGATGACACAACGCGCTGCTGGAAGCAGATCATCTATTTCAACTCCGATAGCGAAGCGCCAGTCACAGAGGCTGCGCCGGTGGCAAGCCCCATCGACACCTCGTTCGAGGACATGTTCGAAAGCGACCAGAACCTGATCCGGGATGCGCGCGGCGTGCGCCTGGCCCGCGACATCAGCGAAGACGCGGATTGAGCGGGGGTACCGGAATGGACCGGATCGAAGAGCTTGAAAACGCGCTGACAATTGAAAGCGCGTACGCCGATCATATCCGGGTAGACGATGCCCGACGCCTGACCGGGCCGGGACTGTTGTGGAACCGCCCTGGCGCGGTGATGGATGTGTTTTTCACCGATATCGGCACCGCGCAGGTCACCGCTTTGTGGGAAAAACACGCGCGCCGCGTGCTGGACGGGCTTGGCTGGCAGGATCAGGACGTAACCCACCGCAGTTTCACCGGTGGCGTCAATCTGGCGATTTCAGCGCCGATGGATCAGCTCTATTCCGCGATCTTCGCGGTGCAAAGCGTCTGGCATTTCTGTGCTGCCGAACTGTTGGCATCCGAGCCCGGCGATTTCGATCAGATGGTTGCGGATGTCAAAAGCGTTATGGAGAAGGAAGCCAATCCCGCGCTGATTGCCCTGATTGCGGCAGCAGAGGCGCATGGTGTGGATATCCTGTGCGATGATGACGAAGTGTCGATCGGGCACGGTACTGGCAGTCAGACCTGGCCGGTCGATGCGCTGCCTACCCCCGATGACTTGGACTGGTCGGCTCTGCACAATATCCCGGTGGCCTTCATTACCGGAACCAACGGCAAAACAACTACAACCCGTTTGCTTGAGGCGATCGCGCGCGCTTCTGGCAAGGTTGCCGGGCTGACCTCGACCGAATTTGTGCGGGTGGGAGACGACATTCTCGACCGTGGCGATTATTCCGGTCCTGGCGGCGGTCGAATGCTGTTGCGTGACAAAAGGCTGGAGGTCGCCTGTCTGGAAGTCGCGCGCGGAGGTATCCTGCGCCGGGGTCTGCCGACCCGCGCGGCAACGGCAGCGGCGGTCACCAATGTGGCAAACGACCATCTGGGGCAATACGGGGTCAACACGGTGCCGGAACTGGCTCAGGCCAAATTCGCTGTGCATCGCACGCTGGCCGAGGGTGGCGTGCTGGCACTGAATGCCGATGATGAATTTGTCCGTGCCGAGGCGGCGAATACATCTGCGAATATCTGGTGGTATTCGCTGGATGCGCAGAATGCCCTGATCCGTCAGGCCCGCGATGCGGGCAAGTGCTGTGCCTATGTGCGGTCTGGAAAAATCGTCTTTTTCGATGGTGCGGCGGAACGGGTGGTGATCGCTGTCGGCGATGTGCCCCTGACCATGGGGGGCGTAGCAAAATACAACACCCTTAACGCCCTAGCGGCCTTATGCCTTGCCCTGGCATTGAACCTGCCCGTTCAGGCAGCTCGAAAGGGGTTGGCAGGGTTCAAGCCCGACGCCAGGGACAACCCGGGCCGTTGCAACGAGTTTCTTTATAATGGCGCGAGGGTTTTTGTGGATTTTGCCCATAACCCGCATTCGATTTCGGCCGTTTGCGATGCCCTGTCCAGCCTGCCGGCAAAACGGCGTTTTATAATGCTCAGCCATGCCGGGGACAGATCCGATCAGGATATCCATGACGTCACTGCGACGGCGCTGAACTTCAAACCCGACGTGGTCGTCGCAACAGAACTTGAGGGGTATCTCAGAGGTCGCGAATTGGGTGACATTTCTGATCTGATCGAACGGGCAGCGTTGGACCATGGGTATGGTGCGCACCAAATACTCAGAGCTCCTTCACCCACACAAGCCGCTTCAATGATACTTGAAAAGCTTGAGCCGGGAGATGTTGCCTTGCTGCTGGTTCTGTCCGATCGCGACGCCGTTCTCGCGATGCTCGACCGATAAACAGAGCCGGGTGCCGGTGTCACGCAGTTGTAGCTAGCACACGGCGATGCAAGCGCGCGCAAATGCAAACAGGCGGGGAAGTATGCACCAAAAATGTTGCACCTTCGTCCTGAGACCGATCGGAGGCGGACTACGGTGCAGAACCCGCCAAGTGATCGTTGCGCAGTATCCGGTACATTGGGCTCAGCGCAGTCACCTGACGGATTTACTTAGATGACCGATTAGCGGCCTTGAGCGGACGTTCACCCCCGAAAACTCGGAGTTTCGAACAGGAACGACCGCTCTCACCATAAAGCGGTCGCTCTCCCAAATCTTGGCTACGACCGGCTTGCGAACGAAGCGGACATTGAAAATGCTCAAACTAACGGTCTCTCACCAGTGAACAGCCTGGTCCAAGATAGATCACCGAATTCCACATCTCTTCCGTCACTTTGTAGTTGTCGGTTCCTCTTCCTTGTTCGTCTGTTGGGCTGAGTTCTCCTGAGGCGGGCCTTTTTGGAAAGGTTTGCTTTTCAATGTCAAAAAAAATACTCCAAACTGCGTTCATCATCGCTAACACCTCCAACGAACTACGTGCCCTTGAAGACTGCACGACATTTTTCGTTTCGCGTGAGTGGCGGAACGGCTAATAAGGGGGCAAATTCACCACTTTGGGAATTTTGCCGATGCCATATTCGGTTCAAATCGTTGCCACCCCAGAAACCAGCGCCTCCAGCGTGTTTGGCCTGTACGACACTTTGGTGGCCGCAGGGCGGGACTGGGAACATTTGGTGAGCGGCGAGGAGCCAATGCCGGTGTTTGACGTCAGTCTCGTTGGCCCGGACATTGAAGGGTTTCGTTGCGGAAGTGGCATATGGATCGTGCCAGACCAGACATTTAAGAACGCAGACGACGCTGATATTATTGTCGTACCTGGACTGACACTTTCACCGCACGACCGCCTCGACCCCGAACTACATCCTTGTTTAGCTTGGCTTGCTAAGCGCGACTTGGCCAAGACGCGTATCGTGTCAGCCTGTACAGGGGCGGTCTATTTGGCGGAAATAGGTATTTTGGATGGGGTTGAAGCGACCACACATTGGGCTTGGGAGGGCCTTTTTCGAAGGTTCTATTCGAATGTGCGGCTCCGCATCGACCGCGGCCTTTGCTTTGCTGATGCGTCTCACGGGCCTGTAACGTCGGGTGGGACAACCGGGTGGCAGGAACTCGCTACGTTCCTGATCGCGCATTACGGCGGCACGCAAAGGGCGGTACGGGCAGCAAAAGTCTGGCTTATGGCCAACCGCGGAGAACTCCAGTCACCATTCTGTTCAATGATTACTACTACACCTCATGCTGACGCCATAATCTCACAGGCTCAGCTATGGATTTCCAACAATTACGCCATCGATAACCCAGTCGCAGAAATGGCTAAACGTTCCGGGTTGCCGCCAACTACGTTTGCGCGACGCTTCCGCAAAGCCACGAGTAAGTCACCGCAAGACTACGTTTTGGCGCTGCGAATTGAAGAAGCCCGCCAGTTGCTTGAAACCACCGACTGCTCCGTGGTGGAGGTCGGAGAAGCAGTCGGATATGCCGATACGCCTTCGTTTAGGAGGTTGTTCAAACGAAAGACAGGACTGACTCCTGTCGAACACCGCAAAATGTTCGGCCTGTCTCGGTTCTCAAACTACTCCTGATGGACGGCGTTCAAGATTAGCAATCCTATTGACCGCTTAGGGCTCGAAGCGGTCATCTGACTGTTTCTGTCGGATGTCCGTTTGCCAGCGCGAAGCGGACAATAGTGCATAAGTGCAACAGTCTCGACACATGTCACGCGACTAAGAAGACCCTGGGCAAGAATGTGAATTGCGCCTATGCGGTACTGTAGAGCAGAGACTGCAAACATCGTTGGTATCCTGCTCCCGCAACCAACTTTAAGGTCAAAATAACAATCACTTAGCCTCGCATAGCGCGGGGCATTTTGCATTGAGCCAAACCAACTGGAAGCACCGTGAAAGCAAAAAGGGACGGGAAAAACCGTATGGTGAACGTGCAACAGAGGCCGTCCGCACAAGTCCCCGTAAACTGGTCGCCATGAGCCAAAAGCGCATACATACACTGTTCGTTTTGCTAGACTTTGCCTTTAGATGAATAGTGAAATTCCGAGTTGATAACGATACTCGGTTTTACTCTGTGCAGTTTCATGGCGTATTTAGATATCCCAAGTAGCATCGACTATGTCGACTTTGCGATTATCAGTCCTATCGACGTTGTAGCATATCCGTTCAACAGCAATCGCATGTGCTTGGTGTCAGAGTATTGCCTTGGATCTCCTTTGCGCCTATCAACGGTAAGATCAAGCGGGTCGTCACCTAAGCGAATGTCCAGCGGTTCCACAGAGTGTCCTTTGTCTTGGAGGCGTTTCACTGCGTCTTCAATGTCACGTAACCTATAGATTGCAGTTTTACCGCCTTTTGAAGTCCGGGAGTTCGATGAGAGGTTAAACTCCGTTGTATGTACTGCGACCCCACCAGGACGCAGACAATTCATCTGATTCTCTAAAAAACGAATGCCGAGTTCGAGAGAACCGCAATGCTCGAAAGAACACGTGGACCAAGTAAAGTCAAAACCCGATATATCGTTCGGAATATGGTTCATGTCTATGGGTTGAAACTTGACGTTCTTTCGAAGGATTTCCTTCGAACAGATATCAGGGAACATTAAATCTTCGACTGCCGCACTCCATTGACCAGTTACACCCCAGCCTTTGTTTCCCTTGTTATCATTCGCAAGGTCGCTCGCTAAAACTTCACAACCGTGCGCCGCAAGGTAAGCAGGGATTCTTTCTTTCCCAACTGCGAAACCTAAGCCTTTCATCCCACGCTTGAGAAGGCCGCGCTCGCGCAAAACTTCCAATATGAAAGCAAACTCCCAATGCTTACGGTGGTGAACATGTGAAAGCCGAAGTTCGTTTATGCAGGCACGAAATTGTTTTGAGTTTAGTCGACCTGTTCTTGCGATTTCTGAATGCAACGGGCCTTGGCTCAATGGGCTATCAGATGAGACGTAGCTAATATTGGGGTCGCGTTCAAAGCTTTCGATACCCATCTAGGGAGTTGGCAGCACGATTGCTTCAAGCTTATCGACAAAGGTTCGAGCCATGGTGGTCCACCAAAAATAGGGTTACGATGGTATCTTATGAAGTTCGATACACTAATTTATACATAAAGGGACACCAAATTGTTACGTTGCGCTCAAGGCTTCGTTGATAACCCCTTTGGATGCAATTCCATCAGCGATAAAGCGACTTAGAAATTGTAAAGATCACTTTCTGTGCATGGCATCCGTCAGGAGATGCCGCCGCCGCAGCGAATGGTCGCTTGGTCGCCTCTCAAGACAACCGGTATTTCCCGCGTGCCTTGGAAAGCCTTTCTGGGAGCGGTGTAGAGTTTTCTTCAATCAGCCGAACCAACACATCGGAATGCCTTCCCAAAAACTCACCGAAGCCGTCCGCAGAAACGTCTGAGATCGCAGCACAGGTGACAAACAGTCCTGCAAGCTGCGCGTCGAGTTCCCGCATCTTAGCAGCGCGGTTAGCGTCCATTACGTTGCGGGGCAGAACGCCCGCACAGTTCTGCAAAAGATCATTTCCAATCACAACTTCAAACTGCTGCCAAAGCTCATGTGTGAGCCAGCGCGCACGGTTTCTGTTAGCGGTAGGCATACAGTAGCGAATGCGTTCCAGCGCGTCTGTGAAGGCGTCTCCGATGATATCACGTACGTCCTGCCAGTTCCGCATCTCAAACCGGTTGCGCAGTTGTTTGGAGCCAAGCCGCATCTCGAAGCGCCAGACCTGACTTGTAGCCCGGTCGGTCAGATCAAGGGGTGGCTTGCCCGCAGCTTCCAGTGCGGCATTCCAGATGGTTAGCCAGCCCATTTTGTTCTGCTGGGTCACCTCGGCCCGCTTGTCGTAGATCGCCAGTTGCCGATTGGCGACGGTACCGGCACTCAAGCCAACCACACGCGCCCCGCTGGATACGGTCGCGGTTTCATCAACGCCCGTAAACTGATTCAACCGCCGCATGGCGTGGCAATCAAGCACATTTGGGATGGCGGCCTATTGGGCGGATTTCGCCAATGAAGCCAAAAAATGCCCTTTGAGTTTAATGAATTATGGCGGAGACGAAGGGATTCGAACCCTCGAGACCCTTCCGGGCCTACTCCCTTAGCAGGGGAGCGCCTTCGACCACTCGGCCACGTCTCCGTCGACGGGTATATCCTTGCAAACGCTGGTAGTACAAGGTCAATTGTCAGCGGTTTGACAGATTTCTTTAGATTCCCAGGAAACCTTAGAATTACTCTTGTTGGCTTAGGTTTTCCGCACTCATCAACTCAGATCCGTAAAGCGCTTTGGGGTTTATTCAGCTTATGCAAGACAGGGATTCGCGCAGTTTGGCGCTGATGGGGCGACCCTTCGCCCGAACTCCTTGGTTTGCATTCGGGGAAACACAAAGCGGTTCCATTTGCTTTTGGACTTTCGGTCCGGCATTTCCCCGAACGCAGCGCATCAAAGGTGTGTTATTGGTTTTCCAGGACCTTTCGGGCTACGCGAAAACACTCCAGCGCCTGTGGCACGCCGCAATAGATTCCGATCACATGGATGATGGCGCGGATTTCTTCTTTGGTCACACCGTTGTTGATGGCGCCCCGGCAGTGAATTTCCCATTCGTGCATTTTTCCTAACGCGCCGATCATGGACAGGTTCATCATCGATCGCGTTTTCGCATCGATCACGTCGTCACCCCAGCCGAAACCCCAGCACCAGGCGGTCATTGCCTCTTGAAACGGGCGGATGAAGTCATCGGCGGCGGCAAGGTTCTTTTCCACGTATTCTGCGCCCAGCGTGCTCTTTCGTTGCTCCAAGCCTTTGAGAAACAGGTCTTCGTCAAAAATATCGGCCATTGCGGGTCTCCGGTGTGTCAGCGTGTCAGGCGGTGTTTGTAAAGGTGATCGTAATGCGGTTTCATCCGGCGGTGCACCTGTTTCACCCGATCTGGCGCGTCCGTGATGTCGATATGCTTGCGCGGCTGTGGGGCAAGTCCGGTCGATTTCGCAAGGTTGCCGTGGAACGATCCTCCGTCCCACCAACTGTGGGCCGCCGGGTCTCCGCCGGGCGCCCATGTCAGCGCGTCTTCGAGGAAGGGGATACCCACCTGCTCGCAAAAGGCCCGGGTCATGCCGTGGGGGTCTTCCAGAAGGTCATCGCTGTCGATAACCGGCGGCGGCGTTCCGTTCAGCGCCGTCAACAGATCGAACAGGGCACGCTGTTCGGGAAAGCCAACCTCGCCTTCGGCAAAGTCGGGCCATTGCTTGTACATCGACGTGATGGTCTTGGCCGGATCCCGGATCAGGAAGGCATGGGTGAAATGCGACAGGAACTCGGCATTCCACATGTGGTTGATGTAATGCGGGAAATCCTTGAGAAAGACCGGGCCCTTTTCTGCTCTCGCCTGAACATTCTGCCAGACACAGTCCAGCGTCAGGCCCTGTGTCGTAACGTCCCCCGGCTGAAACCGGTGCCACAAGGGGTCTTCGCCCTGATACCACGCCTCGCCAAAGGGTTCGTGCAGACAATCCAGATCTCCACGTTGCCGCATCATCCACTCAAACGCGGTCGAGGTGGATCGGGGCACAGCCCATAGCGCGAGGATCTTGTGCATTGTCATGGCCTTTCGTGCAGTCACAGACGTTTCAGCAATTGCCCGCGCGGTGTGTCAGGCGCGATACCGAGGGATTTGAAAATGCGCCAGTAAAGCGCGATATCGTGACCGATTACCGGCTTGCCCAGGGCGGCCTCAAGCGTATCGGCCAGATGCAGCGGACGCTGTGGCAGGCCATCAGGTCCTGTGCGGAAGTTGCACATGCCGTTGATCAGGATTGCATCGGCTTGCGGAGCTTTTTCGGTGACGTATTCAAAGCTCTTCAATGCCAGATCTCCGTCAAAGACCCAGCGATAGGAATTGACGTCTTCCTGACTGTCGAACCAGCCTTGGTCGTGAAAATTTCCGGCCCAGACCACATCGAATCCGGCTTCTTTCAGGAAGTTGACCGTGCCCTGCCACCATTCCGGCCAGTGATAGGCGGCGTTCAGGGCCACTTTCTCGACATTCATATCGCGCAGGGCTTCGACCATGGCATAACCCGCCATGTGAAAGCGGGTACCATATTTGTCTGACAGGTCTTCGCAGTGTTGCCGGACACCTTCCACGCCCAGCCCGCAGGCATGGACCCAGTTCGAACCGACCTGACCGCAGACATCCACGCCATTGCGCGACATGCAGTGAACGAAATCATCCAGCATACCAAAGTTCTTTTTGCGTTGGTCCAGACCGTGTACATAGTCCGGCACGTGCAGCATCCAGCCATGAATGCCGACGGTTTCGGGGCACATGTTCAAAAAATCTGATGGGGCGGCGTCAAAGTCGAACGGCGGCGAAGTAAAGCCGACCTGATGGGGAAACAGTTTGTGTTCTGGGCGCCAGTCTTCGGGCATCAGCATTGGCGCGTCACCTCGGTCATCACTCCACAGCCTCGCGCATCCATTTCTGAAGCCGCGCGATCGAATGTTCCGACATCACTCCGCACCCCGGATCCAGCACCAGCGGGCCGGGACGGTAACCTCGGGATTTCAGGCCGCGGTGGACGGATTCTACTAGGCAGATGTCTTCTTCGACCGTTGTTTCGCGGTCCTGAACAGCCAACTGCCGGATAACCGCGTTTTCCGAACCACCTTCGGTGTACCAGCCGCGCCAGACGGTACAGTGATCGGCATCAACAGCGCGCCAGTGATAAGTGTTCAGCACGTTGCCCGGGTAACACTGGAACGAGAACATCGGCCACAGGAACCACGACTGATAGTCGCCTGCATGCGGTACCGACAAGTCAATGGGATATGTCATCTTGTCGAGGCTTTGGCATTCGGTCGTGTGACGCAGCACATAGCCGCCGCCTGCATCGGGTTGAATGTCATAAGTTTCGGGCTTGACCACGCCCTCGGCGAAGGTGGGGTGGTTGGTCGGGCAGTGGTAGCATTCCGAGTAATTCTCGATACTGACCTTCCAGTTGCAATTTTCCGGAATCTCGACCCATTCCAGCGGTTCCAGATCGTCGATATGCGGAACGAAGGCGCGGATTTCCTCGCGCACGCCGGGGTACCATTCATCCATGGGTGCGGCGTTGTCATCGAGGTTGACGAAGATGAAACCGTTGAACACCTCGGTCCGGACCGAGGTCAGGCAGATCGCGCTGCGGTCGAAACCGGGAACGGATTTGATATTAGGGCCAGCACGCAGCTGGCCGGATAGCTCATAGGTCCAGGCGTGGTATGGGCAGACGACGACGCGGGTATTGCCCGCACCAGTTACCATTTCATGTGCGCGGTGCTGGCAGACATTGTAGAAGGTGCGGATTTCGTCATCGCGGCCACGAATGCAGAACAGGCTTTGCCCGGCAATCTCGAAGGCGAAGTAGTCACCAGGTTCCCTGACCTGTGCGACATGGCCCGCGAACTGCCACGTCCGAGCCAGCAGCCCCAGCATCTCCTGCTCGAAAATGCCGGGGTCGGTATAATATCGGGCGTCCAGAGAGTGGGTCAGGGGGGCGTTCATTCTGGCTCCTCCGCGTAAAGGCCAAGTTGATGACGGCGAAGATGGAAACGTTCGACCCGTTCAACGATCTCGTCACTGGAAACTGCGATCACAAAGGACAGTAACGTTTCCAGCAATGCGATGGTCGAGACGGATGATGGAAAAAACTGCGGCGTGTCGGCTGCGACAACGAACCCGTGATGGGCGTTTAGAATGACCGGGCTGGCGGGGCTGTCCGAGATGCCTACGACGGTCAGCCCCTGTTGTCGGGCCAGCTTGATCGCCTCGATCACTTCGGTGCGGTACGGGCGGCAGGTAATTGCGATCAGCACGTCCTGCTCATCGGCCCAGGCCAGATCGTCTACCGGGGTCGAGCCGGGGCGGGGGATGGCGTGGAATTGTTTCATCCCTGTCGAGGCAAGATAAGTGAAATTGCGCGCGTTCGAGTTGTTGACGCCGACGCCCAGAGTGAAGATCTGGCGGCAATTCCAGATATCTTCAGCGGCAGCCTTCAGGCGCGTAGCATCGATCCCGGCGAAGGTTTCTTCGATATTCTGGATCGCGGCGCCGATCATATCGGCATAGAGTCCACCCAATTCACCTGACTTGCCGATATTCTGTAGCCACCGGGCACGATCCGGAAACGACACCTGCCCATTGCGGATTGCTTCGCGAAACGGTTCGCGGAAATCTTCGTACCCGTCAAAACCCACCTGCCGCGCCATGCGCACGAACGTATTGGGTTTGACCTTGGCGGCTTCTGCGATTTCACGCACGGTCGAAACGCCGACATCCGTTGGGTTTTCCAGCACGTAGCGCGCGGCTTTCTGCGCCTCTGGGGTCAAGGCGTCCCACTCTTCGGTCAGGCGGCCCAGAACAGTTGATGATACATTTGTGTCATTCATGATTGACGATGGTACAAGTGTGGAATTAGCCTGTCGAGCAGAAAAGCGACTCGGGAAGAGGAAAATCATGTCCGGGAACGAACTGCCATCACATGCACGCGTTGTCATTGTCGGGGGCGGCGTAATGGGGGTTGGCCTAGCCTATCATCTGGCGCATGAAGGGTGGGGCGATGACACTGTCCTGCTGGAAAAATCCGAGCTGACCAGCGGCAGCACATGGCACGCGGCGGGGCAGATCACGCATTCGACCTCGAGCTTCGGGTTGGGCAAATGTGTGGACTACAACATCGGACTTTATTCCGGTCAGCTTGAGGCGGAAACCGGCCAGCCCGTTACGTGGCATGGCTGCGGGTCATTCCGTCTGGCCTATACCGAGGATGAGATGGACTGGCTGCGCCACACACTTTCGGTGGGTCGGTCGCTTGGGTTCAACATCGAACTGGTCGGGCCCGAGAAAGTGGCCGAGTTGCACCCGTTCTACAATCTCGAAGGCGTTCTGGGTGCGCTGCACACACCGGACGATGGTCACGTAGACCCGACCAACGTGACGATGGCGATGGCCACTGGTGCGCGTCAGAAAGGCGTGCGCATTTTCCGCAACTGCCGTGCGACTAACATTACGCAGGGCGAGAATGGCGAGTGGGTTGTCGAGTCCGAGATGGGCACGATCATCTGCGAGCATGTGGTGAACGCTGGCGGCACCTATGCCCGTCAGATGGGCGAATGGTCTGGGCTGCAATTGCCCATGACCTCGATGACGCACCATTACTTTGTGACCGAGCCGGTGCCAGAGTTCCGGAACCTTGACAAAGAACTGCCGGTTATCCGCGATGACCGAAAGGTCTCCGGTTATATCCGCATGGAGCAGCAGCGCGGGCTAATCGGGATCTACGAGAAAGAGAACCCGAACTCGGTCTGGCATGACCATTGCCCGTGGGAATACGAGAACTGGCTGTTCGACGCGGACTACGACCGGGTGATGCCGTGGCTTGAAGAAAGCCTGAACCGGATGCCGATCTTTGCCGAGTTGGGCATTCAACGCGACGTGCACGGGGCGATCTCGCATCCGCCAGATGGCAACCCGCTGATTGGCCCTGCGCCCGGAGTGCGGAACTATTGGTGCTGCTGCGGCACACAGATCGGTATCGGCTGGGGTCCGGGCCTGACCCGCGAACTGGCGCGCTGGATGGTGCATGGGGCTGCTGAAATCTCGATGCGCGAATACGATCCGCGCCGGTTTGGCAGCTATGCCACCAAGGACTGGCAGGTGATCAAGGCCGAGGAAGACTACTGCCTGCGCCACGAAATCCCTTTCCCACATTTCAACCGTTTGGAGGGGCGTCCGATCAAGCCGTCGCCGCTGCATGAGCTGTTGAAATCCAAGGGTGCGGTACATGAAGAAGTCTATGGCTTCGAACGACCCCGCTGGTTCGCACGGGACGGTGTGGAACAGCGCGATCACTATTCCTTCCGCCGGACCCCCGCCGACGACATGGTCGCGGCCGAGGTCAAAGCGGTCCGCCAGAGCGTCGGTATTATGGACGTAACCGCCTTCACCAAGGTCGAGGTTTCGGGGCTGGACGCCTATGCCCTGTTGGATCGGTTGACGGCCAACCGGATGCCGCAAAAGGTTGGCTCGATCACGCTGACCCACATGTTAAACCGTCGCGGTCGGATCGAGTTGGAGACGACGATTGTCCGTATGGCCGAAGACCGCTTCTATCTGGTCTGCGCGGCCTTCTTCGAACAACGTCTGCTGGACCATCTGGCGCAGCAGCGCGCGGATGAGGACGTGCAGATCACCGCATTGTCCGCCGACTGGTCGGCCCTGTCGCTGAACGGCCCGCGGTCGCGTGACGTGCTGGCGCGCTGCACTGACGCCGATCTGACCAATGCCGGTTTCCGCTGGTTGTCTGCGCAAGAGATCACCATCGCTGGTCGCAAAGTCTGGGCTTTCCGTATGTCTTATGCCGGTGAACTTGGGTGGGAACTGCACATGCCCAACGCCGCCTGTCTCGACGTCTACACAGCGCTTTGGGCGGCGGGTGAGCCGCACGGCATCACCGACTACGGCAGCTTTGCCATGAATGTGATGCGGATGGAGAAAGGCTTTAAAGGCGCAGGTGAACTGACCAACGAGGTCACTTTGGCCGAGGCCGACGTGCTGCGCTTTGCCCGCACCGATAAGGAGTATCTGGGTAAAGACAAGACGCTGAACACCGATTTGCCTTGGATCTGCGCATATCTTGAAATCGAACCGGATGGCGAGATTGATGGTCATGGCGGCGAAGCTGTGATGCTGGACGGGCGTGTTGTGGGCTCCACAGCCTCGGTAGCTTACGGTCATACCGTCGGCAATATCCTCGCCTTTGCTTACATAAAGCCCGAAGCGGCTGAAGTCGGGACCGAATTGGAGGTCGTGATCCACGGCAAACCTCGCGCGGCCCGCGTGCTGGGCGAGCCTGCCTATGATCCGCAAAGCTTGTTGCCTCGAACGGATGGCATTTTGGAGACCGCGTAATGAATCTTCCTGACAAAATGAAAGCCATGGTCACGATGGGCCATGGCGGCTTGGAGCAAATCGTCCTGCACCAGGATTGGCCACGCCCGGAACCCGCCGCCGGTGAGGTGCTGATCAAAGTCGCCGCCTGTGGGCTGAACAATACCGACGTCAACACGCGATCCGGCTGGTATTCCAAGACTGTAACCGATGCCACTACTGGTGGTGCGTTTGAAGAAGTTGGCGAAGAAGACCCGACTTGGGGTGGCGCACCTATTACTTTCCCGCGCATTCAAGGGGCTGATATCTGCGGCGAGATCGTCGCTGTTGGTGACGGTGTGGACAGCGTGCGTATCGGCGAACGGGTCATAACGGATGGTTGGCTGCGCGATCCGACTGATCCGGGCAACATGAACAAGACAGGTTATTTCGGATCCGAGCGCGACGGTGGCTTTGCCGAATATGCAACAACGCTGGCCGTGAATGCGGTGCCGATCACCTCGGCCCTGTCGGATGCCGAGCTTGCGACATTCTCCTGCTCTTACTCCACCGCCGAAGGTATGCTCAGCCGCGCCAACGTGACTGAAAAGGACACCGTGCTTGTGCCCGGAGCATCGGGCGGTGTTGGCGGTGCCCTTGTCCAATTGGCCAAACGGAGAGGCGCACGGGTCATCGCAATGGCGTCCGAGGCCAAACACGCGGATGTCGCCCAACTTGGACCGGACAGGATCCTGTCCCGTGACCCTGGTGACCTGCGCAACGCGCTGGGCGATGAAAAGATCACCGTGGTCGCGGATGTTGTCGGAGGGCCGTACTGGCCGAACCTGATCGATATTCTGGAGCGTGGCGGTCGGTATACCTGTTCGGGTGCTATCGCAGGCCCAATGGTCGAGCTTGATTTGCGAACCTTCTACCTGCGCGATCTGACATTCACGGGCTCGACCGTGATTGACCCTCAGGTCATGAAGAATCTTGTGAAATACATTGAGGCCGGTGACCTCAAGCCAGCACTTGCGGCAACCTATCCCCTGGAGGAATTGCGTGACGCGCAGGCGGCCTTCATTGCCAAGCAGCACACAGGCAATATTGTGGTGGTGCCATGACGCTGGATGACGTTCTGGAAGCCGCGCGGCAATTGCATCAATCGCATCCTGAGATGGCCGCGTTTGCACCTTGGCCCGATGACCTGAAACCTGCAAACCTGCAGCCGGCGCATATTCCGGCAATCGATCAGGTCGCTGGCTTTGACCTTGAAACAACCGACGCCACGCGGGATCTGATCGCTGCGATCAAAGCGACATCGCATCTGGGGCATTGGAAACAAACCTATACCGAAGAAGAGGTCGGCGCGGATTTTCTCAACCGATACGGTTACTACGAATTGTTTGGTCCGAGCGGGCATTTCCATTCGACCCAGTTGCGTGGCTATGTCGGGTATTGGGGGGCCGGTCTGACCTATGATTGGCATAGCCACCAAGCCGAAGAGATTTATCTGGTTCTCGAAGGAGCAGCCCTTTTCAAGATTGAAGGCAGCGAAACCCACATAGGCCCGAACCAGACGCGTCAGCATTCAAGTTGGCAGAGCCATGCCATGATCACGACGGATCAGCCGATTCTGACATTTGTCCTTTGGCGCGGGGAAGGAATGGGTGGTCTGCCTCTGATGGGTGCTGCATGAAGATCACCCGTATCCGCGTATACCAAATGGGCCTGCCCTATGTGGGCGGAGCCTATGTCTGGGGTGCAGGAAACGCGATTGAGACTGCTGTTGCATCCGTGGTTGTCCTCGATACCGATGCGGGGTTGCAGGGCTGCGGTGAATTCACGCCCTGTGGTGAGAACTACATGGTCGCTCATTCCGAAGGTGTGGTGGCTTTAGCGCGGCTGGTTGCTTCGACGCTGCTGGGTGAGGACCCAAGGCAGGTGGCGCGGGTCGAGCAGTTGATGGATCATCTGGTGCAGGGCCACGGCTATGCCAAGGCCCCGTTCGACGCGGCCTGCTGGGATATTCTGGGGAAAGCCAGTGGTCAACCGGTCTGGATGCTGTTGGGCGGTAAGTTGACGGACGGCGCACCTATGTATCGGGTAGCCCCGCAAAAAGCGGTGGATGAGACGGTGGCCGAGATGAACGCCTATCGCGATCAGGGCTATCGCCAGTTTCAAGTCAAGGTCGGGGGTGACTGGGCGACTGATATAGATCGAATCCGCACGACGGTTCCATTGCTGAAGCCGCGAGAAAAGGCGATGGCCGATGCCAATCAGGGGTGGCGTGTCGACAATGCAATCCGAGTGGCACGCGCTACACGCGATCTGGATTATATCCTCGAACAACCCTGTCGCAGCTATGAAGAGTGCCAGCAGGTGCGCCGCGTGGCCGAGCAACCGATGAAACTGGATGAATGTGTGACAGGTATCCACATGGCGCAGCGGATCGTCGCCGATCGGGGCGCCGAGATCTGCTGTTTGAAGATCTCGAATCTGGGTGGCATCAGCAAGGCGCGGCGCGTGCGGGACTATCTGATCGACAACCGCATCCCTGTGGTCAGCGAAGACACGTGGGGGGGCGAGATCACGACATCTGTGGTGGCGCATTTTGCGGCGTCGACACCGCCTGAGTATTTGCAGAACACAACTGATCTGATGAACTACAACACCCGATCAACTGGCATCGGTGGCCCGACGGCCCAGGATGGCAAACTCTATGCAACCGACACGCCGGGTTTGGGCGTGACACCTGACTTTGAAAGCCTCGGCGCGCCGGTGGCGGAGTACACTCTGTGAAGATCAAGACCATAACTGTTTACCACGTCGATCTGCCGCTGGAGCATCCCTATTGGCTGTCCGGCGGGCGGCTGAAGTTCGAAACACTCGACGCGACGATTGTGAAGATCGAATCCGATACCGGGCTGGTCGGTTGGGGAGAGGGCACCCCTTGGGGTCATACATATGTGCCTGCTCACGGACCAGGCATTCGCGCAGGTATCGAGACGATGGCCCCCTTCATTTTGGGCCTCGATCCGCGCAGGGTTCTGGATGTGGAACGGGCGATGGATCTGGCCCTGCCCGGGCATCTTTACGCCAAGAGTCCGATTGACATGGCCTGCTGGGATATCGCCGGACAGGCGGCGGGTCTGCCCATTGCCGATCTGATGGGGGGCGGGTCGCGTACGCCGCGCCCGATTGCATCCTCGGTCGGGGCCAAGACTGTCGAGGAAACCCGCGAGGTTATGGAGCGCTATCGTAGCCGAGGGTACATCGCCCATTCGGTGAAAATTGGCGGCGATGTCGAGCGGGACATAGCCCGTGTCCGCGATGTGGAAAGCATTCGCCGCCCCGGAGAGATTGTCCTCTACGACGTCAATCGCGGCTGGACGCGTCAGCAGGCCCTGCGGGTGATGAACGCTTGCGAAGATCTGAACGTGATGTTCGAACAGCCTGGTGAATCGCTGGATGACATCGCCGCGATTTCGGGTCTTCACGCGTCTCCCGTATCAGTGGACGAAAGTCTGGTGACGTTGCAGGACGCGACCCGGATTGCGCGGGACGGTCTGGCCGAAGTATTCGGGATCAAGCTGAACCGCGTGGGCGGTCTGACCAAGGCCGCGCGGATGCGGGATATCGCCCTGGCACATGGGATCGACATGTTTGTGATGGCAACCGGCGGGTCGGTTCTGGCCGATACCGAGGCGTTGCATCTGGCCGCGACCATCCCCGATGACAACTGCCACGCTGTCTGGGCCTGCCAGGACATGATCACCGTGGACATCGCGGGGGGGCGCGGGCCTCGAAACATCGACGGACATCTGCATCTGCCCGAATCGCCGGGACTCGGCGTTTATCCGGATGAGGAGCAACTGGGGCCGCCCATTGCGACCTACGAGGCCCCGAGATGATCCACTTCTTCATCTGGCCAGAAATATCCCGGGGTGTGAATTGGCCGCAGGCCAAGAGAGGGGCTGGCCCCTCTCAAAGCTCAGCACTCAAAGCCAAAGGAAGGGCTGAATGAAGATCACCAAGATAACGCTCTGGTCTGTCGACCTGACCAGCCATGAGACCTATCACATGGCCGAGGGCAAAACCTGTGCCACCGTAACCTCTCATGTCCTTCGGCTTGAGACGGACACGGGCCTGCACGGGTGGGGCGAAGTCTGTCCGATCCCACATTACCTGCCAGCTTATGCCGATGGTGTGCCAGCGGCCGTGGCAGAGATGGCCCCCGAAATTCTTGGCATGTCCCCTTTTGGCGTCGATGCGCCAATGCGCAAGCTGGATGCGTTTTTGCACGGGCATCTCTATGCGAAATCCATCGTGGATATCGCGCTCTGGGATCTGTTTGGTCGGGCCTCGGGTCTGCCGGTGTACGCACTCTTGGGTGGGCGCGCGCGGGCGGACATGCCGCTGTATCACTCGATCACCTGCATTGCACCGGACGAGATGGCCCGGATCGCCCAGACCGCGTATCAAGCCGGAATACGCCAGTTTCAAGTCAAGCTGGGTGTCGAAGGTGACTGGCAGGTTGATGCCGAGCGTCTGATCAAAGTGCGCGAGGCCGTTGGGTCGGGGCCGTTGATCTATGGTGATTGGAATTGTGGCGCTTCGCGGTTGCAGGCAACGCGAACAGGGCGCGCCGTGGCGCATCTGGACGTGATGTTGGAACAACCCTGTAAAACGCTTGAGGATTGCGCTGCGGTCCGTCAGGCCACGGGCCTGCCGATGAAGATCGACGAAAATGCGTATGACCTCGCATCACTGATGCAGGCGCACAGGCTGGGCTGCATGGATGCGGTTGCGTTGAAGCTGTCGAAATTCGGCGGCCTGTCCGCGATGCGACGGGCGCGTGATCTGTCCGTGCATCTAGGGGCCGAGATTTGTGCCGAATGCACCTGGGGGTCGGATATCATCACGGCAGCGTCTCTGCATTTTGCCGCTTCAACCCCGCATGGATCGCTTATGAATACCTGCGATTTGTCCTCTTACGTTGCCCCGCGTCTGTGCCCCGACGCACCAAACCGTGAAAACGGGCGGATTGCGCCGCCCGATGGTCCAGGTTTAGGTGTGGAGCCTGATCTTGAAATTCTTGGCACCCCGATTTTGGAGATTGATTGAGATGCTGAAAGTCCAGACACAATCCGAGTGGATCGCCCGCGCAAACGAGGTTTTGCCTGCGGGCGGTTTCGGCAATTTCGATCCCGGCATCATCATCGCCCGCGGCGAAGGCAGCCACGTCTGGGACGAGGATGGCAAGGAATACATCGACTATCTGATCGGGTCCGGCCCGATGTTGCTGGGCCACGGCCATCCCGAGGTGATGGAGGCCGTGCTGGAACAGCTTCCCAAGGGAATGACCTTCTTTGCCAATAACAGCAAGGGGATCGAACTGGCCGAGGCCATCATTGATGCCGTTCCGTGCTGCGAACAGGTGCGCTTTGTTGCATCAGGTGGTGAAGCCGACATGTATGCCATACGGCTGGCACGGGCCTATACCGGTCGCAACAAGATCCTCAAATTCGAAGGTGGCTACCACGGGATGAGCGCCGAGGCGCAAATGAGTCTTGCGCCCAGCCGCCGGGTCAATTTCCCTCAGGCCGTGCCCGACAGTGCCGGAATTCCCGAAAGTGTGGCCGAGCAGATGCTGATCGCGCCCTTTAATGATCTTGAGGCTGTGGCGGCTCTTTTGGACGAACATGACGATGTGGCGGCAATTATGGTCGAACCGCTGCAGCGGATTGTCCCTCCGGTGCCGGGATATCTGCAAGGATTGCGCGATTTATGCGACAAACACGATGTGCTGCTGATTTTCGATGAGATCGTCACCGGGTTTCGTCTGGCATATGGAGGGGCGCAGGAGCGTTATGGCGTGACCCCCGATATCTGCACGCTGGGCAAGATTACCGGTGGTGGGTTTCCTCTGGCCGCCTTGGGCGCCAGCGCCGAGATCATGAAGCATTTCGACAAATCGAAGGTCGGAGAAGAAGGCTGGTTGATGCAGTTGGGCACCTTGTCAGGAAATCCTGTGGCCTCGGCCGCGGGGTTGAAGACAATGGAAATTCTGCAACGTCACGGGGCCTATGAACGCCTGCGCGACATCGGGCGGCAGTTGCAACAGATGCAATCCGACGCGCTGAGCGATGCCGGTATTGTGCATCGCATCTGCGGGGACGAAACCCTGTTCGATATCTATTTTACCGAGGCCGAATGCAGGGACTACCGCAGCGCCAGTCATGATGATCCTGCGCGCAACGCAACATATAACGCGGCTTTGCGGTCGCATGGGATATTCAAAGCTCCGGGCAAGCTATACCCGTCATTGGCGGTCACAGATGCGGATCTGGATCAAACCAGAGAGGCCGTGCGTCACGCGGTTGCTGCAATTTCCTGAGCATGAGAAGCCTGAACAAAAAACGGGTCGCTGTTGACATCAACAGCGACCCGCAACCTTTGGAAGCCGGGGGTCAGTCTCGCCCCCTCGAATACTGATTAAATCACCGCAATCTTGAAACTTTTCGATACTTTCGAGACTGACCTGACTTCCTGATCGGTATGTCACCTTAATGCATGAACAAATGGGTCGCTACAGTGACCCAGTTCACATTGCGCGAATTTATTTTGATTTTTTCCAATCGAAAAAATCCGGCCCCGCCTGTTCCAGCAGTTCTGCGGCCATGGCCCGCGCCATATCCGCGCCATCTTCGACTGCGCCTGTGATATCCCGGCTTGCAGTTTCAGTTCCATCGGGGCGTAAAACTTCGCCACGCAGCCTGAGGGTGCCGCCATCCAGTTCGGCCAAACCTGCGATCGGCGTTTCGCACGACCCGTCCAGTGCAGCCAGCAACGTGCGTTCAGCGGTCAGCCGCTGGCCTGTTTCCGCATGATGCAACGCCTCAAGCATCTCGGCCGCACGCATATCGTCGCCGCGCCGTTCAATCCCGATGGTGCCCTGCGCGATGGCGGGCAGCATGTCGTCAGGCGAAATGGCACTGGCCGGGATGTCATCCATGCCCAGACGACGAATGCCTGCCATGGCCAGAAAGGTGCAATCGGCAACGCCATTGTCCAACTTTTTCAGCCGGGTCTGAACATTCCCACGAAATTCGACCACCTTCAAATCCGGTCGTCGGTTCAGCAATTGAGCGCGACGACGCAGCGAGGAGGTGCCCACAACGGCCCCCTCGGGCAGATCGTGGATTGAACCCAAACGCGGAGAAATAAACGCGTCTCGCACATCCTCGCGTGGTAGAAAGGTGTCCAGTACGAGGCCGTCAGGCTGTGCAACGGGCATGTCTTTTGTCGAATGAACGGCGATGTCGATTTCGGCGCGCAACATCGCCTCTTCGATTTCTTTGGTGAACAGGCCCTTGTTGCCAATCTCTTTCAGCGGGCGATCAGCATCGATCATGGCGCGATTGTCGCCGGTGGTTTTGATCACCACGATCTCGAATGCGTCTTCTGGCAGGTCGAAGGCGGCACTCAGGCGTTGGCGCGTTTCGTGCGCTTGCGCCAGAGCCAGCGGCGAACCACGGGTACCAATTCTGAAGGGCGATGCGGGTGTGGGCATATTCACGGTCATGCTCACAGCTTTAGTCGCGTCACATTGCCCTGACAATGGGGGGTGAGCTTGACAAATTGCCGCCGAAGGACGACCCGTTGCCAAAACCGGATGACTGGGGGCGAATATGGCCGAGACAAAAAAACTGCTGCGGGCGCTGGCGGGTGAGGTGCAGGATGTGCCGCCGATCTGGATGATGCGTCAGGCGGGGCGGTATTTGCCCGAGTATCGCGCCACCCGTGCGCAGGCCGGTGATTTCCTGTCCTTGTGCTATAACCCTGAGCTGGCCGCCGAAGTCACATTGCAACCGATCCGGCGTTATGGGTTTGATGCAGCGATTCTGTTTGCAGATATCCTGCTGGTGCCGCAGGCCCTTGGGGCGGATCTGTGGTTTGTGACCGGCGAAGGCCCGCGCCTGTCGACCATCACGCAGCAATCCGAGTTTGACGCGTTGAAGCCGGTTGACGCGATTCATGAAACACTGTCGCCCGTTTATGAAACGGTAAAAATCCTGTCGCGGGAATTGCCCTCGGAAACCACTTTGATCGGGTTTGCCGGCGCGCCGTGGACGGTTGCAACTTATATGATCGCAGGGCGCGGCACGCCGGATCAGGGTCCTGCCCATGCGTTGCGTGAAGGGAATGCCGCGCTGTTCGAGGCACTGTTGGACCGGATCACGGCCGCAACGATCGAATATCTGTCCGCGCAAATCGAAGCCGGGGCCGAGGTGGTCAAGATCTTTGACAGTTGGGCGGGGTCTTTGAAAGGTGAGGCGTTCCGCAAATACGCGGTCGAGCCGTGCCGCGTGATTACCCAGGCTATCAAAGAGAGGCATCCGGGCATTCCGGTCATCGGTTTCCCGCGTGAGGCGGGCGACGGATATATCGGGTTTGCCAAGGCGACGGGTGTGGATTGTGTCGCGCTGGACAATTCGGTGTCGCCGGATTGGGCGGCCGCGCATGTGCAGATTGATGGCTGTGTACAGGGCAATCTGGCCTCGTCCCATATGGTGACGGGCGGACAGGCGCTGGTGGATGAGACGCGTCTCATTGTCGAGGCGTTCTCGAAAGGGCCGCATATCTTCAATCTGGGGCACGGCATCACACCGGATGCAGATCCTGAAAACGTGCAACTGATGATCGATACGGTGCGCGGACGATAAGCGGGTGAAAGGGGGCCAGCCCCCTTCTTGGCCTGCGGCCAATTCATCCCCCGAGATATTTTTAGCCAGATGAAGTTCGGATCAACGTGGGGCGTCGAGCTCGGCGAGAATTTCATTTGTGTGCTCGCCGCGTGTTGGGCTTGGTCTGGGGTGCCACTGGTGGTTTGAAAACCGTGGCGCGGCGGTGGATTGCAGGGCGCCGTCGATCTCTTGCCAGCTGTTGCGATGGGTGTTCATCGGGTGAACCTGCGCCTCTTGTGGACTGAGCACCGGGGCGAGGCAGGCATCCGTTCCGCGGAACAAGGCGTCCCAGTGGTCGCGGGGGTGACTGGCGAAGATATCGGCAAGCCGTCGCGTCAGGTCGGGCCACAGTGAGCGGTCATATTGTTTCTGGAATTCGGCGTCATTGGCGAGACCGAGGGTCTGCAAAAACTGAGTGTAGAATTTGGGTTCGAGGCATTGAACCGTAATGAAGCGGCCATCGGCACAGGCATATGCGCGGCTCCAGTGTGGGCCGTCCAGCAGGCTGTCGCCGCGAGTGTCGGACAGGTTGCCTGTTTGGCGCATGGTCATCAGAAGGTTCATCATATGGGCTGAACCGTCATAGATTGCGGCATCGACAACTGTGCCTTCGCCAGTTCTTTGTGCATTGATCAGGCCAGCGAGAATCCCTGCGACAAGATACATTGCGCCGCCACCGATATCGCCTACCAGAGTAGCCGGTGTTTGCGGCGGCTGGCCGGGTTGAGAGGCATACCAGAGCGCCCCGGAAAGGGCGATATAGTTCAGATCGTGGCCTGCGGTGTTGGCCAGAGGACTATCCTGACCCCAGCCCGTCATGCGCCCATAGACCAGCTTTGGATTGCGGGTCAGACAGGGCTCGGGGCCAAGACCCAGCTTTTCCATAACACCGGGGCGAAAACCTTCGATCAGGGCGTCGGCGGTGTCGATCAGACGCAGAGCAATTTCCAGATCATCTGGGTCTTTCAGGTCAAGCGCGATGGACCGCTTCCCGCGATCCAGAAGTGATCTTTCGGGCATTCCAGGTGTTGCAGCACCACCCTTGCGCTGGACAGTTATGACGTCAGCGCCCAGATCGGCCAACTGCATGGCTGCAAACGGGCCAGGCCCCAACCCTTCGATTTCGACAATTCGAATTCCGCTCAGCATCCTTGCCCTCCGTTTCGGGCAGAGTTTGCGGGCTGGTGGGAGGATTGCAAGCTGGATATTCGATGGCGCAGATGGTCGCCATTTCGGCAGATGTGCATCAATCGGTGCCGAATTGACCTGTTATACACGGATTTGGCGCGATAGGGTCCACGCCAGAACGGGGAACGGGCATGACGACCATTTTATCCATCAGGGATCTTCGAAAGTCTTACGCTGACGGGTTTGAGGCGCTGAAGGGTGTGTCTCTGGACATTGAAGAAGGTGAGATTCTTGCCTTGTTGGGTCCAAACGGGGCAGGAAAGACAACCTTGATCTCAACCATCTGCGGGATCACGACTCCGAGTTCCGGTGAGGTCACAGTGGGTGGACATGACATCCAGACTGACTATCGCGCAGCGCGCAGGATGATCGGGCTTGTGCCTCAGGAAATTGCCCTGGAACCGTTTGAGAATGTCTGGAACACGGTGCGCCTGTCGCGAGGGTTGTTTGGCCTTGGCAAAGACAATGCGCGGATCGAAGAGATTCTGCGCAAGCTGTCCCTTTGGGATAAGCGCAACAACGCGATCAAGGAATTGTCTGGCGGTATGAAGCGTCGGGTCCTTATCGCAAAGGCGCTGGCGCATGAGCCCCGCGTTCTGTTTCTGGACGAACCCACTGCCGGTGTGGATGTCGAACTGCGCAAGGATATGTGGGAGATCGTGGCCGAGCTGAAACGGGACGGGGTCACTATCATTCTGACCACCCACTACATCGAAGAGGCCGAAGCCATTGCTGATCGTGTCGGCGTCATCGACAAGGGTGAACTGCTGCTGGTGCAGGACAAAGACACGCTGATGGCGCAGATGGGTAAAAAGCAGATCGAAGTCATGCTGTCAGAGCCCATTGCGCAAATCCCTGTCAGTCTTGCACTGCATAACCTGACACTGAATGGCGCAGGGGATGTTCTAGTCTACACTTACGATACACATGCGGATCGCACCGGAATCACGACATTGTTGAATGACGTGTCGCAAGCCGGGCTGGTCTTGCGCGACGTACAGACCCGGCAATCGAGCTTGGAAGAAATATTCGTCAACCTCGTATCCGGAGAAACAGTATGAACTGGACTGCAATTGCTGCCATCTACCGGTTCGAAATGTCCCGGTTCTTCCGCACTCTCGCGCAGAGCTTTTTTTCGCCGGTCTTGTCCACGTCGTTGTACTTCGTGGTATTTGGCACAGCCATCGGCAGCCGCATTCAAGAGGTCGAGGGCGTCTCATACGGTGCGTTCATCGTACCGGGGCTGATTATGTTGTCGGTGGTGATGCTGTCGATTTCTAATGCGTCATTCGGAATCTATTTCCCAAAGTTTCTCGGCACCATCTACGAACTGCTGTCCGCGCCGGTCAATTTCTTCGAAATCGTGATCGGGTATGTTGGCGCAGCCGCCACCAAGGCGCTGTTTGTGGGTCTGGTGATATTGGCGACGGCCACTTTTTTTGTGGATATACGAATCGAACATCCCTTTGCCATGGCCGCGTTTCTGATCTTGTCCTGCCTCAGCTTTTCTTTGCTGGGATTCATCATCGGCATCTGGGCCAGCAATTTCGAACAGATGTCACTGGTGCCGCAGCTTGTGGTGACGCCACTGATCTTTCTGGGCGGCACGTTTTATTCGATCTCGATGCTGCCTCCGTTGTGGCAGACCATTACCTTGTTCAATCCCGTCGTTTACCTGATTTCGGGCTTCCGCTGGTCATTCTACGGGTCGGCGGATGTGCCGATTGTTCTTAGTTTGCTGGCTATTCTCGCCTTTACAGGACTCTGTTTGGCGGTCATCGGCTGGATCTTCAAAACCGGTTGGCGCATTCGCAGCTGACATTGCCAAGGCGTTGCATTTTTGCCCATTGAGTCTGTGAATCTGGTTGGCGGCGCGCTTAAGGCCTGATGAGTCCCTTGTTTACGGGTTGGGGGCACTCTACATCGGCACCCATGAAACTCAGCCTGCCGTTTGTTAAAAAGCACCCTTGCGTGGCCATTGTCCGCCTGTCCGGCGCGATTGGAATGGCGGGGCGGGGCGCGTTGAACGATACGACCCTGGCCCCTGTTCTGGAAAAGGCCTTTCGCAAGGGAAAACCTGCGGCAGTGGCGCTTGAGCTTAATTCCCCGGGCGGGTCCCCGGTGCAAAGTTCGCTGATCGGTGCCCGTATCCGGCGTTTGTCGAAAGAGCTGGATGTGCCCGTTATTGCCTTTGTCGAGGATGTTGCGGCCTCGGGCGGCTATTGGCTGGCTGCAGCTGCGGATGAGATCTGGGCCGATGACAGCTCGGTACTGGGCTCGATCGGGGTAATCTCGGCCGGGTTTGGAGCGCATGTCTTTTTGGCTCGGCAGGGGTTCGAGCGGCGCGTGCATACGGCGGGCCAATCGAAATCCATGCTGGATCCGTTTGCGCCGGAAAAGAAAGAGGACGTGGCCCGCCTTCAGGGGTTGTTGGGAGACATCCACGAAAACTTCATTGACCATGTCAAAACGCGACGAGGCGACAAGCTGGATCACAGTGCCGATCTGTTCACGGGTGAAGTCTGGCTGGCGCGCCGTGCGCAAGAATTGGGTCTGATTGATGGCATTGCCCATCTCAAACCCAAGATGCAGGAACGCTTTGGCGAAAAGGTCAAGTTCCGCCGCTACAGCGTGCGCAAACCGATCTGGACGCGCTTTGGGGCCAGCCTGGCTCAGGATGCTATCGCCGGATTAGAGGAGCGTGCAGCCTACGCGCGTTTCGGTTTGTGACGTGATCATCAAGGCTGTCACCCTTTTCCTGATTGCCATGGTCGTATTGGCGATGTTTGGCAAGCTGCGCTTTCCGGGGCAAAAGAAGTTGAGCTCTGCGAAATGTCCGCGCTGCGGGCGGTATCGAATCGGCAAAGGCCCCTGCGCCTGCGAAAAAGGAGGCCGGACTTGATTTCCACTTGGCTGTTGTCCGGTCTGGGCCTGTTGATTCTGTTGCTGGCAGGCGACGCCCTTGTACGAGGTGCCGTGAACCTGAGCCTGCGCCTGGGTGTTCCGGCGTTGATCGTCAGCCTGACGATTGTGGCCTTCGGCACATCCGCACCCGAGCTTCTGATTGCGATCAGTGCTTTGAAAGAAAACGCCCCCGGTATCGCACTGGGTAATGTGGTCGGATCTAACACGGCGAATATCCTGTTGGTTCTGGGCCTTCCCGCGCTGCTTGCGACTTTGCATACCAGCGAGTGTAACAGCCGCAGGAACTATGTGTTCATGCTGATGGCGACGGTTCTGTTCATCGGGTTGGCATTTTGCGGAACCTTTACCTTCTTCAGTGGTCTGATCTTGCTGGCGGCTTTGGGCTTTGTCCTTCTGAACGCTTTTCGTGAGGCAAAGGCACATCGCAAAGCCTGTGGCGAGGCTTGCGTGGGTGAAGAGCTTGAGGGTCTGGAAGAAGCCGACCCTGACATGCCGTATTGGAAGGTATCTTTTTACCTTATCCTCGGGCTGATTGGATTACCGATGGGTGCGCATCTGTTGGTGGATAACGCGACGATCATCGCACGGACCTATGGGGTCAGTGAAACGGTTATCGGTTTGACGTTGATCGCGGTCGGAACGTCTTTGCCCGAACTGGCGACAACCGTCATGGCTGCGCTGCGCAGGCAAGCGGATGTGGCGCTGGGCAATGTGATCGGCTCAAACATGTTCAACCTACTGGCCATCATCGGAATCGCAACCTGGTTTGGTCGCATACCTGTTGATCCCGAATTCCTGCAATTCGACCTATGGGTCATGCTGGGCGCATCGCTGCTGCTGGCTCCGTTTGTATTTTTCAAACAGGATATCTCGCGCATCTGGGGGTTGGTGTTGACTTTCCTTTATGTGCTTTATGTCACCGTATTGCTGGTGTGATCTGACAGAACGAGGTGAAGCATGACCCGAGCTTTAGTGACCGGTGCCGGTATTCGCCTGGGCCGGGCCATGGCGCTGTATCTGGCAGGTCGTGGATATGATGTGGCCGTGCATTACGCCACATCGGAACAGCCCGCGCAGGAAACTGTAGCCAAGGTAACGGCGCTGGGCCGCCAAGCGGTGGCACTGCAGGCCGATCTACTGGACGAAGCTCAGGTCCAGGCGCTGCTGCCCAAGGCAGCAGAAGCGCTGGGTGGGCCGATCACCTGTCTGGTGAACAACGCATCGATCTTTGAATACGACAATATTCACACCGCAACCCGCCAAAGCTGGGATCGCCATCTCGACAGCAACCTGCGTGCGCCATTCGTTCTGACGCAGGCTATGGCAGAGCAGGGGTTGACCGCCGACACAGATGAAAGCGGCGAACCTCTGGCCGCGGGCTTGATCGTCAATATGGTGGACATGAGGGTGCGAAAGCTGACGCCAGAGTTCATGTCCTACACCATCGCGAAAATGGGGCTGTGGGCCCTGACCCGAACGGCTGCGCAGGCCCTGTCACCTGACATTCGGGTCAACGCGATCGGTCCCGGTCCGACGGTTCAGGGGCATCGCCAAAGCGAACAACATTTTCAGGCGCAACGATCGAACACGGTTCTGGAACGCGGGTCGAACCCTTCAGATATCACAGCCGCGCTGGGGTATTTTCTGGATGCGCACGCCGTCACGGGGCAACTGCTCTGCGTCGATGGAGGTCAGCATTTGGGATGGAAAACACCGGATGTTCTGGGCGTTGAATAAGCAATTTTGCTGCAAGTTTTGCACTGCTCTCATTTCCGTTACCTTAACGTTACAAAAATGTCTTTTTTTTCATACACTTGCTAAGTTTCGAAAAATATGTTGTTAAAAAACAAGTACTTATATTATTGCCTATTTTTTAAGCAGGTAAAGGAAAAGGTAAGGAAACAAGGGATTTTCCGATCCTCCAGAAACTTATCTGCATACTTATCCACAGAATCCGTGGATTTGTTTTCTCTTGATCTGAGAAGCGTGAGATTGCAGCCAGTGCCAGAGAATCATATCTCAAGGTCATGACCACCGACAGCGAATCGTCCCCCACCGGCTATGCCTGTATTCAGCGTTATGTGAAAACGCTGGACAGCTCGCCGGGCGTTTATCGGATGCTGGATGCGGACAGCCGGGTTCTGTACGTGGGCAAGGCGCGCAACCTCAAGGCGCGGGTGTCGAATTATACACGCCCCGGGCATTCTGGCAGGATCGAGAAGATGATCGCCTCGACCGCCTCGATGATGTTCCTGACCACGCGGACCGAGACTGAGGCGCTGTTGCTTGAGCAAAACCTGATCAAGCAGCTCAAGCCCAAGTACAACGTGTTGCTGCGCGACGATAAGAGTTTCCCGAATATTCTGGTCGCGAAAAGCCATGCGTTTCCGCAGATCAAAAAGCACCGCGGGGCAAAAAAGGAGAAAGGCGCTTATTTTGGCCCCTTCGCCAGTGCCGGTGCGGTGAATCGGACTTTGAACCAATTGCAAAAGGCGTTCCTGCTGCGCAACTGCTCGGACTCCATGTTCGACAGCAGAACGCGGCCCTGTCTGCTCTATCAGATTAAACGCTGCTCGGGGCCGTGCGTCGGGTTAATCTCGGAAGAGGCGTACCGCGAAAGCGTCAAAGACGCAGAACGCTTCCTGTCGGGCCGGTCGACCAAAGTGCAGGAGGACCTGGCCGAACAGATGATGGCCGCGTCCGAGGCGATGGAGTTCGAACGCGCTGCTGGTCTGCGTGATCGTATCCGGGCGCTGACACAGGTGCAGACCTCGCAAGGCATCAACCCACGTGGCGTGGCCGAGGCGGATGTGATCGGTTTGTATATGGATAGCGGACAGGCCTGTGTTCAGGTGTTTTTCATCCGCGCCAACCAGAACTGGGGCAACAAGGATTTCTACCCACGCGTCGGGCCGGATGTTTCGCCAGCCGAAGTGATGGAGGCCTTTCTGGGCCAGTTTTACGACAACAAGGAACCGCCACGACAATTGATCCTGTCGGATGCCATCGAAAACGCGGATCTTATGCAGGATGCATTGACCGAGAAGGTTGGCCGCAAGGTAGAAATTCTGGTGCCCCAACGCGGAGAAAAGCAGGAGCTGGTTGCAGGCGCTTTGCGCAATGCACGGGAGTCTCTGGCCCGCCGCATGTCGGAAAGCGCCACGCAGGCCAAACTGCTGCGCGGGGTGGCCGAAGCGTTTGATCTCGATGGCCCGCCGGGCCGGATTGAGGTTTACGACAACTCACACATTCAGGGCACCAACGCAGTAGGCGGCATGATCGTCGCAGGCCCCGAAGGCTTTATGAAAAACGCCTATCGCAAGTTCAATATCCGGGGCGATGATCTGACACCGGGTGACGATTTCGGCATGATGAAAGAGGTGCTGAATCGTCGATTCACCCGTCTGCAAAAGGAAGACCCGGATCGGGACAAAGGGCTCTGGCCCGATCTGCTGCTGATTGATGGCGGTGCCGGGCAGGTGAGCGCCGTGCATGAGATCATGCAGGCCCATGGGGTTGAAGACATTCCTATGGTCGGTGTGGCCAAAGGGGTCGACCGCGACCATGGCAAGGAAGAGTTTCACCGGATCGGACAGCGGCCCTTTGCCCTGAAACGCAATGACCCGGTGCTGTATTTCATTCAACGCCTAAGGGATGAAGCGCATAGGTTCGCAATCGGCACCCATCGCGCAAAGCGGGCCAAGGCCGTAGGTGCGACACCATTGGACGAAATTCCCGGCGTAGGTGCTGCGCGCAAACGTGCTTTGCTGACGCATTTCGGCAGCGCCAAGGCCGTCAGCCGGGCCAATCTTGCGGATCTGAAGGCTGTTGACGGGATCTCAGCCGGGTTGGCGCAGAAGGTCTATGATTTCTTCCACGACAAAGGTTAGGCGCGCCGACCCCGCCATAGGATAAAAAGGCCTGATGCAACGATCAGCGCGCTTCCAATCCACATTGCAGGATCAAGACTCTCACCGAACATCGCTACACCCAGCCCTATGCCGAACAGCAGGCGGGTATAGCGGAAGGGGGTCACGGCGGACACTTCGCCTGTGCGCATGGCCTTCATCAGCGAGGCATAGGCTATGACCCCCATCAGCACCGCGCCGGTCAGGTGCAGGCTGGTGTGGATGCCAACCGGTGCCACAGGCGCACCCTCCCAAAACCGATAGGCGAGACCCGCCACGATAATGCTTAGGAACCCGTAAAACCCCAGAACCTCAGTCCCCAAGGTGGCTGGGGCCGCACGGCTGGCAAGATCACGCCCGGCAAACCCCAACATCCCAAGCACCGCCAGTATCGACAGCATCGAAAAGCTGTCACCGTTCGGTTGCAGAATGATCACGACACCGATCATTCCGACGAAAATGGCGCTCCACCTCCGCCAGCCGACCGCTTCGCCAAAGAACAGCGCGGCACCCGCAACCACGACAAGCGGCGTGGCTTGCAGGATCACTGTGGCCGAAGACAGAGGCGTCAAAGCAATGGCCAACACATAGAACAACCGACCAAAGATTTCGAACAGAACCCGAACTTTCATCGGGCGGGAAAGGACATCGGGATGCAGCAAGCGTTGCCCGCGGGCCAATGCGACCCCGGCAAAAATCACGGACCCGCCCGCGCCGAACAGCACCAAGACTTGCCAGATCGGAAGTACGGCCGAGGCCGCTTTCAGCAAGGCATCCTCCAAGGCGAAGCCCGCCATTGCGGCGATCATCCAGAGGCTGCCGATCATGTTCGATCGGGCATCGGTTTGAATATGCGCTGTCATCTTGCACTTTCGGGCTTGCGTTCGACTGGCAATCTGACCGCTAAGCCGGGAAAGGCCAAGAGGCACAGTTCTTTGGTGTCAGGCCTGCGGCGCTTTGACCAAGTGGTTGCGAGGGATGCAGTTTTTTAACCGTTTGCCTTTTCTGTCCCGGACCGGCGATATAGGGTCCAAGCCATGAAGTGGAATTTACCCAATATCCTGACCGTCCTGCGCCTGCTGGCCGCGCCCAGCCTGGCCGTTATGTTTTTGTATTTCACCCGTCCTTATGCGGATTGGTTCGCTTTGATCCTGTTCCTGACGGCGGCGATCACGGATTGGTTCGATGGCTATCTGGCCCGAGCGTGGAAACAGGAAACCAAGATCGGTGCGATGCTGGACCCGATTGCCGACAAGGCGATGGTGGTGATCGCATTGATGATTCTGGTTGGCTACTCGACCGAACACTGGACGCCATGGCTGGTGCTGCCCGCCACCGTGATCCTGTTTCGCGAAGTCTTCGTCTCAGGCCTGCGTGAGTACCTGGGCGATGTAGCGGGGACACTGAAGGTCACAAAACTGGCCAAGTGGAAGACCACAGCACAGATGATCGCCATCGCGGTTCTGTTTTCTCAGGGCATCTTTGAACACTATGCCGTAATGGCCAGTTTCGGCATGGATGCCGAGCTGGTCGAGCAAATTATTACAGGTCAGGTCGAAGACGTGAACCACTTGCGATGGAATGTCGACGGCATGTATTGGGCCGGCCAGATCGGGTTGTGGTTGCTTTGGATCGCGGCGACGCTGACATTGATCACGGGCTATGACTACCTACGTAAAGCCATGCCACATCTGAAGGAGGGCTAACCGATGGATGTTCTGTATTTCGCATGGGTGCGCGAGCGCATCGGCCTGCCGAAGGAAAAGGTCGACACACAGGCAGCCACGGTCAACGATCTTGTGGCTGAACTCAGCGCCCGGGAAGACCGCTATGCCGCAGCCTTTTCCGACCTGTCCGCTTTGCGGGTTGCGCTGGATCAGGAGCTTTCTGATTTTGATGCTTCGTTGGCAGGTGTGCGCGAGGTTGCATTTTTCCCACCGATGACGGGTGGTTAAGCGATGCGCGTCGCAGTTCAGGAAGAGGCATTCGATCTGGGGGCCGAGGCCAACGCCTTTGCCGCCGGGGATGACGCAAACGGTGCCATCGTAACCTTCACCGGCGTTGTGCGCGACCTTGCAAGCGGTGATCTGGATGTGATGGAGATCGAACACTATCCGGGCATGACTGAACGTGCTCTGACCAAGATTGCGCAAGAGGCCAAGGATCGTTGGTCACTGGGTGATGTGCTGGTGATTCATCGCCATGGTCGCTTGGCCGCGGGCGACCGGATCATGATGGTGGCCACCGCCGCGCCGCATCGCAAAGATGCGTTTGAAGCGGCGGAATATCTAATGGATTATCTGAAGTCCCGCGCGCCCTTCTGGAAGAAGGAAGTCACCAATACCGGCGCGGAATGGGTCGCTGCCAAAGACGAAGACGAAGATGCACTCACCCGGTGGTAGGTGCTTCCGGCACCCAGGTTTCAGGTGCCGGATGTGGCAGGAGAACTTAGCTGCTTTGCTCGGAATTGCAGGTACGAGCGGCTTCAATGGCTTTTAGCGTTCCGTCCAGGCTTACGGTGAAAGCGAATTCCTTTTCGGGAAACACGGTCATTTCGTATTTTTTCATAACATCATCAACGAATTGCGCATTGTTCGCCAGGATATAGCCTCCGGTGTATCCTTCAGCCAAATGCTTGGTTTTCTTGCGTGCTTCGGCTTCATAGAGGTTGCCGTCAAGCGACAGGAATATCTTTTCCTTCTTACCTTTCAAGCCGATGTCGTTCTGAGTGAAGACACCAAGATAGCCCATTTCCTGATCCTTGGTCAGGCCCATTTGCACGACGTTATTGTTTTCATCCACGCGCTCAATCAGGCATGAACCCCGGGTTTCATCGACAAAGATGGTCCAACCAGATTCTTCGCCCCACTTTGTAAAGGTGTCGTTCTCTGACGGTATCACATCGCTTGAGGCAAAAGCAGATGTGGTTGCAAACGCTGTCAAGATGGCGGCGGTCTTAAATGTTGACTTGAGATACATAGTTCACTCCAGTTTATTGGATAGCGGACTTGGGTATGTGCAGGCAAATACGCACTCATTCACATTATTGAATTGAAACGAAAATTGGAGTCCAGCCAATTGTATCGGCCAAAATACGCCGATCTTGCCGAATACGCGACTGATCCATACGGAAACGCCGGTAAACCCAATCGGGCGACTGACCGATCTGGCTGCAGTTTCCGCAATTGCGCATGGCGCGGGCGCGTTGTTGTCGTGTGACGCGACCTTCGCCTCGCCACTGGGGCAGCCCAGCAAAGAATTGGGCGTCGATCTGATCATGCATTCCGCGACCAAGTCTATCGGCGGGCACGGTGACGCCATTGGCGGCGCGGTGGCTGGCCGAAAAGAGTTGATCGAGAAGATCCGCAACGAGTCGGCCATTCATCACGGTAGCATCATGTCACCTTTCAACGCGTGGATGATTGCCCGGGGCATGGCCACATTGCCGCTTCGGATGAAGGCGCATCAGGCAGGGGCCACGGCTGTAGCTGAATGGCTTGAGACGCGCGGGTCTGTCACCAAAGTCGTGTATCCGGGCCTGAAATCGCACCCACAATACGAACTGGCACAGCGGCAGATGCGGAATACATCCGGCATGATCACCTTTCAGGTGGGTGACAACGCGACCGGAGAAGCATTGGCCCAGCAGATGATCGATAAACTGCAGATCGTCCACTATGCCGTGTCGCTTGGCCATCACCGTAGCCTGATCTTCTGGATGGGCACCGACGCTTTGATGCAAACCTCTTTCCGTCTGGAAAGGGCGCAGTTGGAAAGCTACCGGGATTATGCCGGGGATGGCGTGTTCCGGCTGTCGGTCGGTCTGGAAGACCCAGAGGACCTGATCGCCGATCTAGCGCAGGTTTTGTGACCCGACGGCGCGCTGGTCGCGTCAATCAGCGTTGTTGATCCGCCCGCGCAATTCTTCAGCCTCTTGCCGCGCGGCGCGCAGGCCGTCCATGGCGGCGGCCAGCTCTGCTTCGGTCTGGGTCAGTTGATTGGTCAGCTCTGCCTCGCGCTGTTGCAGATAGGTGATGGCCTGATCACGGGTTTCTTCAGCCTCGTGCAATTCCTGACTCATCCGGTCCAGGTCGGCCACGTCGCTTTGGCGAACGCGGGACAGGCGGTGGGCCAGCCAGTTGGCAAACCAGCCCATGCAGAAGGCCGCAAACAGAATGATGGCCGTGGCGATGATGAATTCGGTTCTGTTCAACTTACTGGTCCTCTGCATCCGCATCTGGTGCGGTCGTGTCAGTCTGGTCTGTCTCGGGCGCGTCAGCTTCTGTCTCAGCCTCAAGCGCTTCGAGACCTGTTTCGTCGGCTCTGACAGGCTCGGGGCGGATCAGGCGGAATTCAATGCGGCGGTTTTCTTCCCGACCTTCCTCGGTGTCATTATCAGCGATGGGCTGCGTTTCACCATATCCCACTGCGGAGTAGCTGCTGGTAGGAATGCGTCGCCCACGCAATTCGTTCAGAATGGACTGCGCGCGTGCCTGACTGAGCTGCTGATTCATCTCTTCACGGCCCTGGCTGTCGGTGTGGCCCTGAATCTCCAGCCGAATCGGCCCGCAGTCCCGCAGGATATCGGCAATCTGGTTCACGGTATCGCGCGAGGCCGAGGCAATCGTGGCTGATCCGGGTTCGAATGCGATCTTGCTGGACGCTTGGACGTCAGCGATCTGTTGTTCGCAAATCGCCGGGTCAGGCAGAGCGTCTTCAGGTTCCGGCGGTGGCTGATAGGTGATCATCAGGGTGAATTCCTGCCCCTCACCCAGCTTGTCCGACAGCTGACCAGCGATACGGGCCTTGGCGTCTTCCTCGTGGCTGAGGCCGACCAGCTCGACGGTATCAGGCGTCACGGTCAGGGCCCCGTTATGCAGCTGCGCCAAAGCCTCCAGCCCGGCCAGAACACGCACAGGCCAGTCCGAGGGAAGATCGGACACAATGCGTGTGGCGGTGTAAACCTGATCGGATCCAAAAGCTGCACGGGCGTAGCTGTCGACCATGTCACGCAGGGTCTCATCGCCCAGACGGCCACGCAGTTGCACCAGCCCCTCGGGGCTGCGGGTTGCCGAGAATTCAACCGGGCCGGATGCATCCGCGATCTCTGGTTCCGGCAACACGGCGTGCAAAGCAAATACGGGCGGCAAGGCGGCTTCAAGCTCACCTACCACCCGGTCAAAAAGGACAGTGTCTGTACCCTGCGCCGCAACCAACGTGATGTCCGCATCAGACAGCGTGACGGTGCCCATGCCGATTTTGGAAAGGGCCTGAATGCTCTGTTCGGCGGCTTCGGGCCAGCTTGGTGAGGGTTCTCCCAGGCCGATGGTGCAACTATAGATGCCTTGTAATCCCGCCTCACGCGCGGCGGCCACGATGCGGTCGCGAGCCTGTTCATCCTGCGCAGAACAGGCGTCGAAATGCCCGCCCTCATCATCGATCAAGTAGCGCAGCGTAAAAGGTGTAATGACCGGTCGAGGGGCCGAAATCGCCAATCCGATCCTCAGGCTGGGCGGCGCGGCGCGGGTCAGATCCTGCTCGAGCTGTTGTTTTTCCTGCTGGCTGTCGGCAATCGCGGTGATCCGGACCAGATCAGAACTGGCGGAAATCTTGGCGCGGGGCAGGCGCGCCAGGGCTTCGATGGCGTAAGACACGGCAGCATCCCAGCCGTTGGGCTTGGGATAGTCCGCGGTTTCCATCAAGTCCGAAACTGCAACACTCGGGTCCAGATTGCTCAGCCGGTCGATCAGATCGGCCCTGTCCTCGCTGGCCGGAATCAGACCGATGATCGAGATACCGCTGTCGTTGCGCAGAATTTCTGCCGAGAATCGCGGTGGGGCCAGGGCCGAGGTGGCCTCGACCTCCATTTCATCAATCACACGGGATGTGTCGACCTCGGTTCCCGCAGCGGTCAACGCGTTGAACCGTGTGGCCTCGTCCGGTGCGGTTCCTGTCAGGATCACACGCAGACCGTCGGATTCGACCTCGGCCCAGTCATGGCCTTTGAGGTCCAGTGACCGCCGTACAGCGAATTCTGATGTCTCTTCGATCTTGGTAACGGCATAGCTTGCCGCCACCAGGGACAGCCCGGCTGAGACCAAAAAGATCAGCACAACAGCGATAAAAAAAGGCAGACGCATGTTTGGGTTTGACACTCCTCAGGCGTTTGGCCCGATCTTTACAACCCCCAATCGGCAGGTGCAATCAGAGCAGCAGCGCGACGCAGAGGAAGATCAGCGGAATCAGGCCGGTGTCTCGGTTGACCCGGAACAGTTGAAGCAGCTTGGCATTGTCTTCCAGATCCAGACAGCGCAGTTGCCACATCATGTGCCAGCCCATGGCCCAAGGACCGCCGAGCGCAACGACCAGAGCCAGGATCGAGATGTTCGGCACCCCTGCATCAATTATGGCCAGCCCCATCAACGATACCGTCGCAACCAGAAAATACTTCAGCCACCTCGCTGTATCCTTGCCGAACAGGCGGGCTGTGGACTTGATCCCCACCAGCTCGTCATCCTCGGCATCCTGATGGGCGTAGATCGTGTCATAAAACAAGGTCCACGCGATGCCTGCCAGATACAGCGTTACTGCGGGCCACCCGATCGAACCACTATGCGCTGCCCAGGCCAAAAGCGCGCCCCAATTGAAGGCTAACCCCAGAAACACCTGCGGCCACCATGTGAACCGCTTGGCGAATGGGTAAATCGTCACCGGCAGCAGGGACAGCACGCCCATGGCAATCGCCGCCTGATTGAAACTCAACAGGATGCCAAGCGCCAGCAGGCATTGCAGGATCATCCAGGTTGCAGCCTGCCGGACGCTGACCTGCCCCGAAGGAATCGGGCGCGAGCGTGTGCGTTCAACCTGCCCGTCGTACTCTCGATCGGTGATGTCGTTCCAGGTGCAGCCGGCACCACGCATCAGAAAAGCCCCCAATGCGCATCCAACGGCAATCCAAAGATCTTCCCATCTGGGTTGACCGTCATGCAGGATTGCAAGCGCCAGCCCCCACCAGCACGGGATCAACAACAGCCACGTGCCAATGGGCCGGTCCGCGCGGCTGAGGCGCAGATAGGGGCGGGTAAAGGCCGGGGCATAAGTGTCGACCCAATTGCCGGTGACGGCATCGGCGACTTGACCATCTGGTGTTGGCGCATTGCCTTGCATATGTAAGGTCTCATGAGTGCGAAGATCAGACTGTATGTAGAGCAGCCCTTGGGTCAGGGGCAATCGGTTCCTTTGACGCGTGACCAGGCGCATTATCTTTTTGGTGTGATGCGTCTTGCTGTCAAAGGGCAGGTCGCCCTGTTCAACGGGCAAGATGGAGAGTGGCTGGCGGAAGTGTCCGACGCGGGCAAACGCAGCGGGACGCTAACCTGCCTTGAGCAGACGAAACCGTTGCAGTTGCCGCCCGATCTGTGGTTCCTGTTCGCGCCGATCAAAAAGGCGCGTACCGATTTCATCGTGGAAAAAGCTGCCGAGATGGGCGCAGCCCGCATTCTGCCAGTGCAGACCGAATTCACCAATTCCGAACGCATCCGGCAAGACCGGTTGCAGGCCCATGCAGTTGAGGCGGCAGAGCAGTGTGGTGGAACATTCGTGCCCGAGGTCGCCGATCTTCAGCGGCTGGATCGCCTGCTGGATGGCTGGCCTGAAGACCGGCAATTGATGTTCTGCAACGAGGCCGAGGTCGGATCGGCCCTGCGATTGGCTGCCAATGAAAAAGGTCGCCCGTGGGCGATTCTCATCGGCCCGGAAGGTGGCTTTTCCAATAAAGAGCGCGCCCGCCTGTCAGCTCTGCCCTATGCGCATGTTGTCAGCCTGGGTCCGCGCATCCTGCGGGCGGATACGGCGGCTGTGGCTGCGTTGACGATGTGGCAGCAGGCGCTGGGGGATTGGTCTTAATGTGGCGCACAGCGCTACAGAAGGACGTTCCGGAAATTCAGCGGTTCTTGTTTCTCCATGTCCAAAGCTCGATGTTTCCTTTGGGTAATTTGCAAGATTTCGGCCTGGGAGGTTCCCACCCTCGCGGCATGTCGTTTTGGTTGCTGGAAAATCCGCTGAGCGGTGTCCTGGGTGTCACCAATGAAGGAATGGTTTTCCCGCAATGTCCTGGCCTGACGGATACAGAGCTTTCTGCAGCCTGTGATCTGATCCGCAACAGAGAGATCTTGGGAATCATCGGTGAAACGGCGCAGGTTCGAAAGCTCATTAATGTTGCAGGTTGGCGAGACAGGCCGACTGGTTTCAACGACGATGAGCCGTCTTTCTCGCTAAATCTGAACAACCTAGTAATTCCTCGGCTGGAAGATGTGCGCCTTATTTCGTTGGCCGGAGTGGATCGCAATCTGGCGATTGCCTGGCGGAAGCAATACCTGCAGGAAACGCCGGGATTGATTCACAAGGATCTGGACAAGCAGGCCAGAGAAGATGTGGAACGTTATCTGGAGCGTGACAGTCACAGAGCCCTGTTTCACAAGGGACAGCCAGTTGCGATGACAGGCTTCAATTCGGTACTGCCGGAAGTGGTTCAGATAGGTGGTGTATTTACCCCTCACGAGTTGCGCGGGCGGGGATATGCACGCACTGCTGTCGCGTTGCATTTGAAAGAGGCACACGAAGCAGGTGTGAGCAGAGCCGTCTTGTTTGCCGCTTCAAAATCAGCCGCTCGTGCTTACATAGCGATTGGATTCGCTCCAGCCGGTTCATTCTCACTGGTTCTGTTCAACGATCAAACGGAGTCCGTTTCATGAGCTTTATTAGACCCGAGGCAAAACTGGCACTTTGGCGTTGGCGCGAAGTTCTGGTTGCAGTCTTTGTCCTGATCCTGGGCCTTAGCTGGGTCAGCGGGCCGGGTGGGTTGCTGGCATGGTTGGGTTGGGTCTTGATCTTGGTGTCTGCGGCGCTGGCCGTGATTGGCGTGCAGCGCGCCCGGTTCAGAACCGGCGCAGGCGGGCAGGGCGTCGTGACGGTGGACGAGGGGCAAATTACCTATCTCGGCCCTCTGGATGGCGGTATTGTTGCGACTCGCGAAATTGAAAGGCTTGCGCTCGACCCGACCTCAAGCCCCGCGCATTGGGTTTTGGATCAGTCGGGACAGCCGGCGCTTCACATTCCTGTGAATGCAGAAGGGGCCGAGGCATTGTTTGACGTGTTTTCCAGCCTGCCTGGGCTGAAAACGGAACAGATGTTGTCAGAACTCAACGGCAAATCGCGGCATCCCGTGGTTATCTGGGAACGCACCCCGTCGCGCCCAGCGCATTTGCGGTTGCATTGACACTAGCGTCATTTAAGACCACGACTGACCTTCAAGACAGATACATCAGGATCGGAGCACGGTTCATGTCCATCCCTCAGTCCGGCGGCGGTCCGATCGAACGCCATGAACAACTGGCCGAATACCTGGAATCAGGCTGCAAACCCAAAGAAGACTGGCGCATTGGCACCGAGCACGAAAAGTTCGGCTATTGCAAAGACACGCTGAAGCCGCTGCCCTTTGAGGGCAAACGCTCGATTGTGGCTGTGCTGGAAGGTCTGCGGGACCGCCATGGTTGGGGCGAGGTGCGCGAAGGCGACAAGCTGATCGGTCTGGAAAAAGATGGTGCCAATGTCAGTCTGGAACCGGGTGGCGCGCTGGAGCTGTCAGGTGCCCCGTTGGAGACAATCCACGAGACCTGTGATGAAGTGAACACCCACTTGCGTGAGGTGAAGGATATCGCCGATGAGATTGGCGTTGGCTTCATCGGCTTGGGTGCCGCCCCGATCTGGACCCACGAGGAAATGCCGTTGATGCCCAAGGGGCGTTATCGGCTGATGAACGACTATATGGAGAAGGTCGGCACCATGGGCCGCGCCATGATGCGGCGCACCTGCACCGTGCAGGTCAATATCGACTTTGGGTCCGAGGCCGACATGGTGCAGAAATTGCGTGTTGCACTTGCGCTTCAGCCGGTGGCGACCGCTCTGTTTGCCAATTCGCCCTTCTTCGAGGGCAAGCCCAACGGTCAGAAAAGCTGGCGCAGCCATATCTGGCGGCATCTGGACGATGCGCGCACCGGGATGCTGCCTTTTGTGTTCGAAGACGGCTTCGGGTTCGAGCGCTATGTGCAATATGCGCTCGATGTGCCGATGTATTTTGTCTATCGCGATGGCAATTATATCAACGCGCTGGGCATGTCGTTCCGCGATTTCCTGAAAGGTGAGCTGCCAGCCCTGCCGGGTGAAACGCCGACCCTCAGTGATTGGGCCGATCACCTGACCACCGCCTTCCCCGAAGCGCGGATCAAGAAATTCATGGAGATGCGCGGCGCCGATGGTGGCCCATGGCGTCGTCTCTGCGCGCTGCCTGCTTTCTGGGTTGGTCTGACCTACGATCAGGGCGCGCTGGATGCGGCCTGGGATCTGGTCAAGGGCTGGGACGCTGAAACGCGCGAGGAACTGCGTGTTCAGGCCGCGGTTCATGGCCTTCAGGCGCAGGTCGGCGACATCAACATGCATGATCTGGCGCGTGAGGTCGTAGCGATTTCTGAGGCGGGCCTTAAATCCCGCGCCTTCCCCGGTGCGGGCGGTCTGGTCCCGGACGAGACGCATTTCCTGAACGCGCTCAAGGAAAGCATCGACACCGGCAAGGTTCCCGCTGATGAGTTGCTGGATCACTACAATGGTGACTGGAATGGCGACCTGACCCGGATTTTCCCGGAATACAGCTATTGATCCGCACCGTCCCGCTTGCATTCGCAGGGCGGGGCCGATAGCAGGTTCTCGACCAAATTCAGAGGGCCGTCATGGACGATCTTAAGGCAAAATACCTGGGCCAAATCGCCGAAGCTGGCGACGAAAACGCACTTGAGGCGATCCGTGTCGCGGCTGTTGGCAAAAAAGGCGAGGTCGCGCTGAAGATGCGCGAGCTGGGCAAGATGACACCCGAAGAGCGCCAGGTTGCAGGCCCCGCCCTGAACGCCCTGAAGGATGAGATCAACTCGGCTCTGTCCGCCAAGAAGGCTGCTTTGGCTGATGCCGCGCTGGATGAGCGTCTGCGCACCGAGTGGCTGGACGTCACCCTGCCGACCCGCGCACGCCGTCAGGGCTCGATCCACCCGGTCAGCCAGGCGACCGAGGAACTGACTGCGATCTTTGCCGAACTGGGCTTCTCTGTCGCCGAAGGCCCGCGGATCGAGACCGATTGGCACAACTTTGACGCCCTGAACATCCCCGGCCACCACCCCGCGCGGGCCGAGATGGACACGTTCTACATGCACCGCGCCGAGGGCGATAACCGCCCGCCGCATGTGCTGCGCACCCATACGTCTCCGGTGCAAATCCGCTCGATGGAGAAACAGGGCGCGCCGATCCGCATCATTTGTCCGGGCGGTGTGTACCGCGCCGACTATGACCAGACCCACACGCCGATGTTCCATCAGGTCGAGGGGCTGGCCATCGACAAGGACATCTCGATGGCGAACCTGAAATGGGTTCTGGAAGAGTTCGTGAAGGCCTTCTTCGAGGTTGATGACGTCGAACTGCGCTTCCGCGCCTCGCACTTCCCCTTCACCGAACCGTCGGCCGAGGTCGATATCCGCTGTTCCTGGGACAACGGCCAGCTGAAGATCGGCGAGGGCGACGACTGGATGGAGATTCTGGGCTCGGGCATGGTCCACCCCAAGGTGATCGCCGCCGGTGGAATTGATCCCGAGGTCTATCAGGGCTTTGCCTTTGGCATCGGCATCGACCGTCTGGCGATGCTGAAATACGGTATCCCGGATTTGCGGGCGTTTTTTGACAGCGACCTGCGGTGGCTGCGGCACTATGGGTTCGCGGCGCTGGATATGCCGAACCTGCATGGTGGCTTGTCGCGATAGTGAGAAAATTGGACGAAAGGCTGGCAGCATATAGCGATTGGTGGAAACTAAAGACCTCCAAGCATCCACTGTTTTGGTTTCTGGGTTTGTTTCTCATTTTTTTTGTGCCGCCAATGTTTGCATCCTGGGTTTGGAAAAGTCACCCGGCTAACGTCTTGATTGCATTCATCGGCTCGGCACTGCTGTTTCTGCCCGGAATTATTATCGCCGGTCTCGAGTTCTTACGGCCAGCCGCTTTTCAAATGCGTGACAGATTCCAAAGAGAAAAAACTCAAGACTTGGTGAAAAATCGAAACAGCGGATTTTGGAAGTGGTGGTGACCGGTAGGTAATCTGACCCGCACGGAGCAAAGGCCGATAGGTCGCCGCGCTATCGGTCATTCATTGCGGCGCCATTGGTTCAAGCCCAATGGACGGCACCGCCCGCACGGGCTGGCGATTTGTCCCTGCAAGCGCTCCGTTTGAACGATACACGGACATGGCCACCATAAACTGCCCATCACAACTGGAAGATCGCCATCCCACGGTCTGGCGATAGCGCGGCTTGTCACAATCTCCCACGGGGTTGTGACGTGACAGCGGGCGCAGGCTCGCTAGGTTTCGGTGGATGATTTACCGACTGCTCTGCCTTCTTCTGCTGACCGCAACCCAAGCCGCCGCCGTGGACACGTGCCACGGCGATACCGCCTGTCAGGTCGGCGACCGTTCATACCACGTTCTGGAACCTGATGGCTGGGACGGAGAAACGCCTCTGCCGGTGTTGCTGCATTTCCACGGCTGGGCGCGGCAGGGGACTGTGGTGGTGAATCACGAACGCATCGCCGGGGCGACCAAGCTGCGCGGTGTGTTGCTGGTAGCCCCGAACGGATTGGGTAAAAGCTGGGATTTCTGGACCTCGGACACCGGCGATGTATCCTTTGCGGATCGGGTGCTTGAGGATGTAGCGAAACGTTATCCGATTGATCCGGATCGTATCTATGTCTCGGGCTATTCCTTCGGCGGTGCGATGGCGTGGCGCTATGTGTGCCAGTCTGGCAACGACGTTGCTGCCTTGCTGGCCGTTGCAGGTTCGATCCGTCAGACGGCAGACTGCCCCGAAGCCCCGCGCGAGGTGCGTCACGTGCATGGTCTCAGCGATACGGTGATGGACTTCCCTTATGGCGCAAATGGTGACACGACCTATCCGGTCGCCTTGTGGCGCGCGGCCTATGACTGCCACGATGCCACGCCGCGTGGTGAGTGGAGCGTGGTGCCGATCCTGACCCTCAGCCGGGTGGAATGGACGGATTGCGCGCAGGGGCATGTGGTACTGGACACCCATCCGGGCGGGCATTTCATCCCCCACGGCTGGATCGGGCGGCAGTTGGACGAGCTTTTGGGCCGCACCCCCACCTATCCGTGACGCGCAGCGCTTGCACCCCGGCTCATTCTTTGCCATTGCCTGTGCCAAACGGATGTTTGCCCAAGAAGGCCGCTTGCAATGAAATTCACACTGTCCTGGCTCAAAGACCACCTCGATACTGACGCTTCGGTTGATGAGATCGCCGAGGCGCTGACCGATCTTGGCCTTGAGGTCGAAGAGATCGTGAACCCGGCGGACCGGTTGGCTGGTTTTACGTTGGGCCATGTGAAGCACGCCGAGAAACACCCCGACGCCGACAAGCTGCGCGTCTGCACGGTTGAGACCGATGAGGGCGATCTGCAGATCATCTGCGGTGCCCCCAACGCGCGCGAAGGCATCACCGTCGTGGTCTGCAAACCCGGCATGTATATTCCCGGTCTGGATATTACCATCAGCGTCGGCAAGATCCGGGGCGTCGAAAGCTTTGGCATGATGGCGTCCGAGCGTGAGCTGGAGCTGTCGGAGGAGCATGACGGTATCATCGAGCTGCCCTCAGGCGAGGTCGGCGACCGTTTTGTCGACTGGCTGGCCGAGAATGACCCGTCGAAGGTCGATCCGATGATCGAGATTGCGATCACTCCCAACCGCCCGGATGCGCTGGGTGTCGAAGGGATTGCCCGTGATCTGGCCGCACGTGGGATCGGGACTTTGAAGCAGCGTGACTATGTGCCGGTTCCGGGGGATTTCGAGTGCCCGATCAAGGTCAGCATTGACGAAGACACTCTGGATGGCGCGCCGCATTTCACGGGTCGTTTGATCCGGGGTGTCAAGAACGGTCCAAGCCCGCAGTGGCTGCAGGACCAACTGAAAGCTATTGGCCTGCGTCCGATCTCGGCCTTGGTGGACATCACCAACTATATGACCTTTGATCAAAATCGCCCTCTGCACGTTTTCGATGCGGATAAGGTGCAAGGAAACCTGCGAGTGCATCGCGCCAAAGGTGGCGAGACGCTGGTGGCGCTGGATGAGAAAGAATACACCCTGCAGCCCGGTATGATGGTGATTTCGGACGACGAAGGCGCCGAATCCATCGCCGGTATCATGGGGGGCGAGGAAACCGGCTGCACCGAAGAGACCGTGAACGTGTTCCTCGAAAGCGCGTTTTGGGATCATGTGCAGATTGCGTTGACCGGGCGTGCGCTCAAGATCAATTCGGATGCGCGCTATCGCTTTGAGCGCGGTGTCGACCCGGAGTACACCCGCGAAGGGTTGGAACACGCAACCCAGATGATCCTGGATATCTGTGGGGGTGAAGCATCTAACGTGGTCGAAGCTGGCAAGGCTCCGAACCACGGGAGGGCTTACAAGCTGGATGCGGCACGGGTGCAGTCTCTGGTCGGCATGGACATTCCGGAAAGCGAACAGCGTCAGACCCTGACCCGTCTGGGTTTCCGCCTTGAGGGTGAGATGGCCCATGTTCCCAGCTGGCGCCCCGATATCATGGGCGAGGCCGACCTGATGGAAGAGGTCGCGCGGATCGCCTCGTTGACTAAACTGCAGGGCAAGCCTTTGCCGCGTGTCACCGATGGTATTCCCAAGCCGGTGATGACACCGACACAGCGCCGTCAGTCCATGGCACGCCGTACCTGTGCAGCGCTGGGCTACAACGAATGCGTCAGCTATACCTTCATTGATCAGGCCTCGGCGGCGTTGTTCGGTGGAGGCGATGAAGCCACGCAACTGGAAAACCCGATCTCGTCTGAGATGAGCCATATGCGCCCTGATCTATTGCCCGGCCTGTTGCAGGCCGCTGCCCGCAATCAGGCACGCGGCTATGCGGACGTGGCCCTGTTCGAGGTTGGCCCGGTCTTCCATGATGGCGAGCCCGGCGACCAGAAAACCCAGATCACCGGACTGCTGGTGGGACGGTCTGGTCCAAAGGATGTGCACGGCGCTTCGCGGTCGGTGGATGTGTTCGATGCCAAGGCGGATGCCGAGGCTGTCCTGACAGCCATTGGCGCACCTGCCAAGGTCCAGGTTCTGCGCGATGGGGATGCATGGTGGCATCCGGGGCGTCACGGCAAGATTTGCCTGGGTCCGAAAAAGGTGCTGGGCGTCTTTGGCGAACTGCATCCGCGTGTGTTGCAAGCGATGGATATCAAAGGCCCGGCGATGGCGTTTACCGTCTGGCCGGACGAGGTGCCTCTGCCCCGTAAATCCGGTGCAACCCGTGCCGCGCTGGAGCTGCGTGACCTTCAGGCGGTCGAGCGTGACTTTGCCTTTGTGGTTGACGAGGGTGTCGAGGCGCTGACGCTGGTGAATGCTGCAGCGGGTGCCGACAAAGCGCTGATCGAGGACGTACGTGTCTTTGACGAATTCATTGGCGGCAGCCTGGGCGAGGGTAAGAAATCTCTGGCCATCACCGTGCGCCTGCAACCGACGGATGCGACACTGAAGGAAAAAGACATCGAAGCGGTGGCCGAAAAGATCATCGCCAAGGTCACCAAGGCCACCGGCGGCGTGTTGCGAGGCTGATGTCGGACCGCCTCCGGCGGGAGTATTTTAGAGAAGATGAAGGGGCGATGGTGCCCCTTCCGTGTTTGCGGAGGACGAAAGATGCTGAACGTTTACCTCTCTGGCGAAATACACACTGATTGGCGGGAACAGATCATTGATGGGGCTCAGGGGTTGGATGTGACATTCAACAGCCCCGTGACCGATCATGACGCCAGCGACGATTGCGGTGTTGCTGTACTGGGGGCTGAACCTAACAAGTATTGGCACGACCACAAAGGTGCGATGGTGAATGCGATCCGTACGCGCAAGGGTATCGCGGATGCTGATGTGGTGGTCGTCCGGTTCGGCGACAAATACAAACAATGGAACGCCGCCTTTGACGCGGGCTACGCAGCCGCGCTCGGGAAATCCATCATCGTGCTGCACGGCCCCGACCATCAACACGCGCTGAAAGAAGTTGATGCAGCCGCGCTGGCCGTGGCCGAAGAGCCCGCTCAGGTAGTCGAAATCCTGCGCTACGTGCTGACAGGCGCGCTGCCGAGCTAAGCCGCAATAAAAGGGTGCCCGCTTCGGCACCCTTTCGATCGCGAAACCGCTTAAGCGCGGGCGGGTATGGTCTTGCCGCGCTGAACCGCCGGACGCTCCATGAAACGGTCGACATAAGCGACGACATTGGCGTAGTCGTCCCAGCCGACAACCTCTTTTGCACCGTAGAAATCCAATGCGTTCAGCCAGGGGGCAAGGGCGATATCCGCGATGGAAAACTCGCCTGCGATCCAGTCTTGCCCGTCCAACTGGGTGTCGACCACGTTCAGCAGGCGTTTGGCCTCGTTGATATAGCGGTCGCGCGGGCGGGGATCTTCGATCTCGCTGCCCGCAAATTTGTAGAAAAAGCCTAGCTGGCCGAGCATGGGACCAACTCCACCCATCTGGAACATCAGCCATTGGGTGATGCGATGCTTGTCTGCTGCGCTTTGGCCTAGCAACTTGCCTGACTTCTCGGCCAGATACAGCAGGATCGCGCCGCTTTCGAACAGGGCAAGTGGTTCACCGTCCGGACCGTTGGGATCGATGATGGCGGGGATTTTGTTGTTGGGGTTCAGCGACAGAAACTCGGGGCTTTTGACATCGGCATCAGCCAGCGTCACCAGATGAGCCTCATAGGGCAGGCCGGTTTCCTCAAGCATGATCGACGCCTTGACGCCGTTTGGGGTCGGATAGGAGTACAGTTGGATCTTGTCCGGGGATTGGGCTGGCCAGCGGGCCATGATCGGATGAGGTTTGGTGTCCAGCATGGGGTGCTCCTGATTGGATGATTTTTCAAAGTTAGGGGTCAACCCGCAATCTTGTAAGCCCTTTGGAATGTGCATATCCGGTCAGGCCGTGTTTTTTGATGAACAACGGGGAAAACCGCAAAAACTCGCACCTAGACCTGGAGGTAAACTTGGATCACAATTTGCCGACCCCCGCGAAAACTTCGCGGGTTTCTTGCTGTTGAAAGGAGATGGGCGTGGATGAGGTCGTAACACAGGTGGGAGCATATGCCCCGCTGATCATAAATGCAGTCAAGGCGCTTGTCGTTCTGATTCTGGGTTGGATTGTCGCTGGGGCAATCGGTGGCATGGTGCGCCGCCGGATCAACTCGACTCCGCATATCGATCCCACACTCGGGAATTTTGTGGCGAGCCTCGTCAAGTGGGTCATTCTGGCCATGGTGCTGGTCGCCGTACTGGGAATTTTCGGGATCGAAGCCACCAGTATCGTCGCCATTCTGGGTGCCGCGTCACTGGCCATTGGTCTGGCGCTACAGGGCACGCTCAGCGATTTGGCGGCCGGGGTCATGCTGGTTGTCTTCCGGCCCTACAAGCTGGGTCAATATGTGGATATTGGCGGCACGGCCGGGACCGTTAAAGACCTGAATCTGTTTACCACCGAGTTGGTAACTCCTGATAACGTACAGATCATTGTTCCCAACGGTCAGTCGTGGGGTTCGATCATCACCAACTACTCGGCGCATGACACGCGACGTGTCGATCTGGTGTTCGGCATTGACTATGGCGACAGCGCCGACAAGGCCATGCAGATCATTTTGGATGTGGCCAAAGCTGACAGCCGTATTCACGGTGATCCTGAACCATGGGTCCGGGTTACGAACCTTGGTGACAGTTCAGTGGATCTGACTGCGCGGCTTTGGTGCGATGCGGCTGATTATTGGGACGTCAAATTCGAGATTACCAAAGCGATCAAGGAAGCCTTTGACGACAAGAATATCTCGATCCCTTATCCCCATTCGGTGGAAATTCAGAAACAGGGGTGACGGCTCCCGCCCGTCGATCGGGCATTGGAAATGCCCTCCTCCCTTTGGGTCAGGCACCGCGCAATGCGCGGTGCCTTTTTTTGTGAGCCGAGGTTGAGCCAAAAAAAGCGCCGCGCTTGGGGCGCGACGCTGTGATTTGGTCTGTAAGGTGCCCCGAGAGAAAGGCGCAGTCAGAGGCTGGAACGCTCTTAGTTAAGCAGCGTTGTCGGGTCGACCACATCGATGTTGAGGGCAGCACCGACCGCTTCGTAAGTCAGCTTGCCGGCGTGGACATTCAGACCTGCCAGAAGGTGTGCGTCGTCCTTACAGGCCTGTTTCCAGCCCTTGCTTGCCAGCGACAACATGAACGGCATGGTCGCGTTGCCCAATGCGATAGTGGACGTGCGCGCAACCGCGCCGGGCATGTTCGCAACACAGTAGTGCATGATGCCGTCCACTTCGTAAACCGGATCGGCGTGCGTGGTGGCTTTCGAGGTTTCGAAGCAGCCGCCCTGGTCGATTGCAACGTCTACCAGAGCCGCGCCAGGCTTCATGGTCGACAGCTGCTCGCGCGAGATCAGCTTCGGAGCAGCAGCGCCCGGGATCAGGACCGCACCAATGACCATGTCGGCGTCCTGAATCAGCTCAGCGGTGGCACCGGCAGTCGAGTATTGGTTCTTGAATTGTCCGCCGAACACGTCGTCCAGATAACGCAGGCGCGGCAGAGAGCGGTCCAGAACGGTGACGTCAGCACCCATACCGGCAGCGATCTTGGCTGCGTGCGTACCAACGACGCCGCCGCCGATCACGATGACTTTGGCCGGGCCCACACCGGGAACGCCGCCCATCAGGACGCCGCGGCCGCCATTGGCCTTCTGCAGAGTCCACGAACCGACCTGAGGAGCCAGACGGCCCGCAACTTCTGACATCGGCGCCAGCAGCGGCAGACCGCCGTTGGAGTCGGTCACGGTTTCATACGCAATTGCGGTACAACCGGATTCCAGTAGGTCATGGGTTTGATCCGGGTCGGGTGCCAGGTGCAGATAGGTGAACAGCAATTGGCCTTCGCGCAGCATCTTGCGTTCACCAGCCTGAGGTTCTTTGACCTTTACGATCATGTCAGCTGTGGCGAACACTTCTTCCGCGGTGTCGATGATGCGCGCGCCTGCTGCGACATAGGCGTCATTGTCGAAACCGGCACCAATGCCTGCACCGGTTTCGATCAGCACTTCGTGACCACGTGCAACCGCTTCCTGAGCGGCGTTAGGCGTCATACCGACGCGGAATTCCTGAGGTTTGATTTCCTTGGGGCAACCGATTTTCATGGGGTTCTCCGTTCATAAACTGCCTAAATTATGTGCAGTTTGCGGCGCAATTTCTGTGAAAGAAAACGTGCCTTCTGAATTTTCTTTGGAAGAATTTCCTGTAAACTACGAAAAATTTGCAAAGGACTTGCGCCAATGGGCTTGGATACGACTGATAGAAAGATTCTGGCGGCGCTTCAGAAAAACGGCCGGATGTCGAATTCGGAATTGTCGGAACAGGTCAACCTGTCCCCATCTGCCTGCCATCGGCGGGTACAGCGTCTTGAGGTTGATGGGTTTATCCGCAACTACGTAGCACTGCTGGATGCGCGCAAAATGAACGTGCCAACAACGGTCTTTGTCGAGATCACGCTGCAAGGTCAGGCCGAGGAGGTTTTGGATTCGTTTGAAAAAGCAGTGGCGCGCATTCCTGACGTATTGGAATGTCACCTGATGGCCGGGACGGCGGACTATATCCTGAAGGTGGTGGCGGAAAACACTGAGGATTTTGCCCGTATCCACCGGCAATACCTGTCGCGATTGCCCGGGGTGGCGCAGATGCAAAGCTCATTTGCTTTGCGTACTGTGTTCAAGACCACCGCTTTGCCGGTCTGATCTTCAGGCGGGGCCGGGATAGGTGAAAAACAACAGATGCACCAGATTGAAGCCGAAATGCATCGCAACAGGCACCCAAAGCCTTTGGGTTGCATAATACCCCAATCCACACGCCAACCCGAGGATGGAGGCAAAGACCACCAGTGCCGGACCTCCGGCGAAATGGGCCAGTCCGAACAGCAAACTGGCCGTAACCACTCCACCCACGGCGCCCAAACGTGACGCGATGGCGGACTGTAGGTATCCGCGAAAGAAGGCTTCTTCTGTGAGGCAGGTCAGAAACAGGTTGGACAGGACAAAGATCAGCCACCAGGGCGGGATCGAAAACTCTGGCTGTACCGCGCCGAGGGCAAGACACAAAAGAAACAGCCCGGGTAATAGCAGAAGCCCTGCGACCAAAGGACCAGTCTTTGACTGAATCGCGCAATGAAGCATCCCGGGCCACGCCAGTAGAACGGCGAAGAAGACCATCGGTTTGTCCAGATTCAGGTGCAGTGTGAAACCGACGCTACCAGCACCAGCCTGCACCTGATCCAGCACTTTCAGGTTTTGAAATCCGGGCAGAAGATGCGCCCCCATGGCCAGACACCACAGGATCAAAAGCGTATGTCCGACAAGTGCAACCCCACTTTTCAGATGCGGCAGCAAGGCGGCTCCGGCCAGCCCACAGACCACAGCTGCGACTGCCACAGGCGTCATCAGTCCGGTTGCCGCGGCAATGCTTGCAAACAGAACCAGCAGGGACAACGCAATGGCTGTGCGCCCCAAAAGAGCGGTCACTTGAGCTGCAATCAGGATCAGCCAAGGCCATGTTGCTGGCAACAAAGAGAGAAAGAATGTCACGGGCCATGTATCCTGTAGGTCCAGACAGTCTTGCCGCACAAAATCGAGGCAATGCAAGCATTCAACAGAACGCGCGCGCTAGGATGCTGCCTTGCGTCAAATCTTACGCTTGTATCCTCTGGGCCGGGCGTTCACATTTAGGGAAAGACCATGTACCCGTGCCTGTCTGGATTTGCGGACGTTTTGGCAGCTGCGGGCGTTATCGCCTTTGCATCAATTTATCTGATGACATCAGGCGGTTACACAGGCCCGATATGGTTCGAACCCGATGACTGAAAAAGGAGCTGACCTTGGCTTACGAAAACAACGGTGGCACCAAAGACTGGCTTGAAGCCGAACTGGAAGACACGCTGGACGAAGATTTCGAGATCGAATTCAGCGAGCCGATGCTTTCTATGGAAGTAAGGAAGATCTATCGGGAACAACACCCGGATATGCTGGATCGCAAGGTCTATTTCCGCAATCTGCTGCGGCTGCAGGCTGAACTGATCAGGGTTCAGGACTGGGTTCAGCATACAGGGGCCAAGGTCTGTATTCTGTTCGAAGGCCGTGACAGCGCAGGCAAGGGGGGCGTGATCAAGCGGATCACCCAGCGCCTGAACCCGCGTGTCGCGCGCGTGGTCGCCTTGCCGGCACCCAGCCGCCGCGAACAGAGTCAGTGGTATTTCCAGCGTTACGTGCCGCATCTGCCCGCAGCGGGTGAAATCGTGTTGTTCGACCGGTCATGGTACAACCGCGCCGGGGTCGAACGGGTGATGGGCTTTGCGTCCGAGGATCAGGTCGAACAGTTCTTTCAGGACGTTCCCGAATTCGAACGGATGCTGGTACGATCAGGGATTATTCTGCTGAAATACTGGTTCTCGATCACCGATGAAGAGCAGCAATTGCGATTCCTCATGCGTATTCACGACCCGATGAAACAGTGGAAGCTGTCGCCGATGGATCTGGAATCCCGCATCCGCTGGGAGTCCTATACCAAAGCGAAAGAGGATATGCTTTTCCGAACCAATATTCCCGAAGCCCCTTGGTACATTGTCGAAGGCAATGACAAAAAGCGCGAGCGGCTGAACTGTATCGAGCACCTTTTGACCAAGGTTCCCTACACGGATGTGCCGCAGGAAAAGGTCAATCTGCCTGATCGCCGGTATAACCCGGAATACGAGCGCCGTGTTCTGCCAGATGAGCTATACGTGCCAAAGGTTTACTGAAGGCAATGGATCGGGGCAGTGTATCTGCCCCGATCCGGAATTTTGTCAGGCCGCTTCCATCATGCAGCCAAAATCGTAAAAGTTGAACACGTAGGTGTCACCGGTGTCTTCTTCTGCTGCGACAGGGCAGGCATCGACGGTTTCTTCGACCGGGCCTGTGTCTTCGACCACAACAACATCCATGTCGTCTTCGGCGGGATCGGTTGGAACCATGTCCTCTTCTTCCCAGTCGAATTCATCGAAGCGCGTCTGAAGCTCTTCTATGAACGCCTCCAATTCGGCGCGGAAGGCAGCTAGGTCGAAACATCCGCTATCCAGTTCTTCCGGTTCTGCGACATCGGTGTCTGGCGTTTCGGTTCCGGGTTCTTCCGGTTCCGCGACGTCGGTGTCTGGCGTTTCGGTTCCGGGTTCTTCCGGCTCTGCGACGTCGGTGTCTGGCGTTTCGGTTCCGGGTTCTTCCGGCTCTGCGACATCGGTGTCAGGCGTTTCGGTTCCGGGCTCTTCCGGTTCCGCGACATCGGTGTCAGGTGTTTCGGTTCCGGGCTCTTCCGGTTCCGCGACATCGGTGTCTGGCGTTTCGGTTCCGGGCTCTTCCGGTTCCGCGACATCGGTGTCAGGTGTTTCGGTTCCGGGTTCTTCCGGCTCTGCGACATCGGTGTCTGGCGTTTCGGTTCCCGGTTCTTCCGGTTCGACAACCTCTTCAGTGGGGGGTGTTGGTACAGGCGGAACTGGAGTGTTGCCGTTGTCCAACATCACGGCTGCGTCGGTTGCAGCAAAGTTCTGAGTGACCATTACCGCGTCGAAACCTTGCATGTCGCCGGTTTCAATACCGATGCCGATGTACTCGAAGTCGGGGTTCAGAATATTCGCGCGGTGTCCCGGGCTGTTCATCAGGTTCTGATGCAACTGGGCGACGTCATCGCTGATGCCGGGTGCGCCGCGTTCCGATTGCCAGGCAATGTTTTCGCCAGTACGCCAGTTGCCTTCCAGATCAAGGCCTGCCGCCTCCATCCGCTGTGTCGCGCTGGAACCGCCCGAACCCGTGTGACTGAACGTGTCTGTGTTCAGCATCCACGTACTGTGATCTTCGGACGAGTCATTCAACTGGGTTTCCAGCTGTAGCGTGTTTAGACCGCGAGCGGTACGCTCAGCATTGATAAGTGTCAGCATTTCTTGCTCGATTGAACTTGCAGTCGACATGGTAGCCTCCGTTTTTTGGTGTCGTCTGATTGGACGAGGCCAGTTACATGCGGCTTGTAGAGATCAGATAGGGGTGCTGAAGTTTTAGGCGAATTCTGGCGGGACGATGCTACCAATACGGGATTCGCTGCGCTGTAAAATGCCGGGCAAAATGTTGCTGGTGTTGAAATGGCGGCTTGTCGCACACCCAACAGGACGAGTCGGCGGATTAAATCCGAGCCCTGAAACGACAAACCCCCGGGCGATGCCTCGGGGGTCGTCAAATAGTGTCATCCAAAGCTGGACGAGTGAGGTTTTAGAGCAAACCTTCGCGCTGTGCTTTCTTACGTGCCAGTTTACGGGCACGGCGGATCGCTTCAGCTTTCTCGCGCGCTTTTTTCTCGGACGGTTTCTCGAAATGTTGCTTGAGCTTCATTTCGCGGAACACGCCTTCGCGCTGCAGCTTTTTCTTCAGGGCACGAAGCGCCTGATCGACGTTATTGTCGCGAACACTAACCTGCATGTGGTTGTCACCACCTTTCTAGATAGAGTTGCAAGGAAATTGCAGGAATTGGCCGTATAGCAAAGCCGGTGTATCTTGTCTAGTACTGGGCCCGACAACCGGAGAACTGCCATGACGACCACATATGAAGATGCAAAACAGCAGCTTTTGGATGCGATGCTGATCCATGTTCCCTTCGATGGCTGGTCGGAAACCAGTTTTCGCGCTTCCATTTCCGACTGTAGCCTGGATGACGGTTTGGCCCGCGCGATTTGTCCACGTGGGGCGGTTGATCTGGCACTGGCCTATCATGCGCGCGGCGATCAAGCGATGCTGGACCGTATCAAGTCCGAAGACCTGAGCGGATTGAAATTCCGCGACAAGATTGCTGCTGCGGTTCGGTTCCGGTTGCAGGCGGTCGAGGACAAGGAGCTGGTGCGCCGCGGTATGACGCTGTTTTCCCTGCCAACCCATGCGGCAGACGGTGCCAAGGCTGTTTGGCAGACCTGCGATCTGATCTGGGACACGCTGGGCGATACTTCGGATGACGTGAACTGGTACACGAAACGGGCCACACTGTCGGGTGTCTATTCCTCGACTTTGTTGTTCTGGCTGGGCGATGATAGCCCCGACCATCAGCTGACGTGGGAATTTCTGGATCGTCGAATCGCAAATGTCATGGAGTTCGAGAAGCTCAAGGCACAGGTGCGCGACAATCCGGTCTTGAAGCCGTTTCTAGCGGTTCCGAACTGGCTGGCGGGTCAGGTGAAAGCGCCCGTGAAAATGCGAGCCGATCTTCCTGGCATGTTGAACCCCCGAAAGTAGCGCGCCTTGTTGCTGGGCCTTGGCCCTGATGCCTGCTAGGCATTGCGCAAAGGAGGTGCCTATGACCCAGATGATGCGCGCTGTTGAGATCACCGAATCGGGTGGTCCGGATGTATTGCAACTGACCGAGCGTCCTGTTCCCAAACCGGGTGAAGGACAGGTGGTGTTGAAAGTGGCCTATGCCGGGGTGAACCGTCCTGATGCGCTGCAGCGCGCAGGGGCCTATGATCCGCCGCCGGGTGCTAGCGACCTTCCGGGGCTTGAGGCGTCAGGAGAGGTGGTCTCGGTCGGTGCGGGGGTCGAAGGGCTGTCGGTCGGCGATCAGGTTTGTGCGTTGCTGCCGGGCGGAGGCTATGCCGAATACGTGGCTACGCCCGCCACTCATTGCCTGCCGGTCCCTGCGGGCATGGGGCTGAAAGAAGCGGCTTGCCTGCCCGAGACCTTTTTTACTGTCTGGTCCAACGTGTTCACGCGTGGTGGTCTGAAGGCGGGCGAGCGGTTTCTGGTCCATGGCGGCTCCAGCGGGATCGGTACAACGGCAATCCAATTGGCCAATGCCTTTGGTGCACGCGTTTTTGCGACGGCAGGGTCGGACGAGAAATGTGAGGCTTGCGTCAAGCTGGGCGCAGAGAAAGCAATCAATTATCGCGATGAGGATTTCGTGGCAGCCATGCGTGCCGAGGGCGGTGCGAACCTGATCCTTGATATGGTGGGCGGCGATTACATACCGCGCAACGTCAAGGCGCTGGTTGAGGATGGGCGTCTGGTTCAGATTGCTTTCCTGCAAGGACCGGTGGTCGAGCTGAACTTTGCCCTGATGATGGTCAAACGTCTGACCTTGACCGGCAGCACCCTGCGCCCGCAGAGCGATTTGGCTAAGGCCCGGATTGCGCAGGACCTGCGCGAGGCCGTTTGGCCTCTGTTGGAGGCAGGAAAGGTCGCGCCCGTTATGGATAGCGAATTTGATCTGGCCGAGGCTGCTGCTGCCCATGCACGCATGGAAAGCTCTGGCCATATCGGCAAGATCGTCCTCAACGTTGCGGGCTAAGTATTGAATGCGCGGGCTTGTCCCGCGTCTTCACGCCACGGCACGGCGGTACAGATGCCATGTGGCGTGACCCAGAATCGGCATCACCACGATCAGACCCAACAGCATCGGCAGGGCGCCCAGAAACAGAAGGGCGGCCACGACGAACCCCCAGCTCAGGATGACGCCAGGGTTCTGACGCAGAACGCGAAACGAAGTCACAACCGCCACCGGCAGCCCCACTTTGCGGTCCAGCAACAAAGGAAAGCTGACAACGCTGACCGCCAGTGCGCAAAGAGCAAACACAAAGCCCACTGCGGTTCCTACGGCAATCATCGTCCATCCAGCAGCGGTGGTGAATACCTGCTCGGCGAAAGCGCCAAGTGTTGCCGGTATGTCAGGACCCATAATGTAGGTGTGAATGGTCTGTGCGACCATCAGCCAGACCAACAGTAGCATGACCAGATAGAACCCCAGCACAAGAATTGCGCCGAAAGATGGTGATCTGAACACGCCGAACGCGTCCAACCAATGCACAGGTTTGCCCTGCTCGCGTTTGCGGCTGATCTCGTACAAGCCCACAGCGGCGACAGGTCCGATCAGGGCAAAGCCCGCGACCAGAGGGGCCAAAAGAGGCACCAAGTTCATATTCAGGGCAAACCCGAACATCAAAAGCCCGGCGATCGGGTAGATGAGGATGATGAACACAGCATCCGCCCGGGTTTCGATAAAGTCGTTATACCCCGCGCGCAGACAGGCGCGAAGGTCTTGCAGCGTCAAGGTCTGCACCATCGGCAGCTCTTTGGCATCCTCGCTGCCCAGGCGCGAGACGCTTTCAGTAACATGATCACCGGCCGCCCCCAGATTTCGGGCGGTCCAGCTGATCGGATTTCCGATTGTTTTGGCCATTTTGCTCCCCTTCCCTGGCGAAAACTGCGCCGCGGGGCGGATCCGGCACCAAGTTGCCCGTGGCCGGACCAGTCGGCAACGCCTGGCGACATTATAGCACAGTTTCGCGGAATCCCGATCAATACTGTGGCACCGGACGGATTGCCCTGTATCGCAGTCATGTTAGCTTGAGGGCAGGCAAGAGGAGGTCAGGATGCAGCAAACAGCGAAAACGGTTGTAATTCATAAGTTCGGCGGGCCCGAAGTTCTGCGGATCGAAGACAGGTCACTGAGCGACCCCGGACCGGGCGAAATCCGTATTCGACACGAAGCCTGCGGTTTGAATTTTATCGATGTATATCAACGCACTGGTTTGTACCCGCTCGATCTTCCTCATGCTTTGGGCATGGAGGCAGCGGGTGTTGTGGAAGCTGTGGGAGAAGGGGTTACACATCTGCAACCGGGGCAGCGGGCCGCTTATGCCTCTGCGCCGCCGGGGGCCTATTGCGAGGCACGTGTGATGCCAGCGGCGCAGGTTTGCCCGCTGCCAGATGACATCACGTTTCAAGCCGCTGCGGCGATGATGCTGAAGGGTTTGACCGTGGAATACCTGTTTCACAGGACCACTCCGCTGAAGCGCGGGGATACGGTCCTATTTCACGCAGCAGCAGGCGGAGTAGGGCTGATTGCCTGCCAATGGGCAAAATCCGAAGGGATCACCCTGATTGGGACGGCAGGAACGGATGATAAATGCAGTCTGGCCCGGTTCAATGGCGCAGCGCATTGCATCAATTACCGAACCGAGGATTTTGCCGAGCGTGTGGCTGAGATCACCAAAGGGCAGGGCGTGGACGTGGTGATGGATTCTGTCGGGGCGGACACATTCGAAGGGTCGCTGGATTGTCTGAAACCGCTGGGCATGATGATTTCGTTCGGCAATGCCTCAGGTCCGGTGCCACCTTTCAACATCGGTGTTCTGGGCCAGAAAGGATCGCTTAAGATCACACGCCCCACTCTGTTCACACATATCGCGGATCATACGGTGTGCCAGGCGATGGCGCGCCGTCTCTTCGGTAAGGTTGAAGGAGGAGAGGTCAAGATCCATGTGGATCAACGCTTTGCGCTTGATCAAGTTGCTGATGCGCATCGTGCCCTTGAGGCCCGGCAGACAACCGGCAGCACAATATTGCACACCTGAAAAGCGACCCGGCTGAAAAGCCGGGTCCAATCTGCTCAATCGATGAGCGTCAGAACCGATAAGCGGCCCGGATTTGTAGTGTTGTTGCGTCAACATCGACGCCGCTTGCATTGAAATTACTGAATTCGTGGTAAAGCAACTCTCCACCGATGCTCACATTAGGAGCCACGATCTGCTCGTAGCCTGCGCCAATGAACCAGCCATCGTCGCTGCCAAGAGTGTCTGTTCCTGCTTCAGCATACCCGGCAATTCCATAAAGCAGACCTTGCGGATTCACCTTGTATCCTGCGCGAGCCTTCAAACGCCAGACATCTTCAACCGTAGCGGCACCAGACAGATCCACGTCGGACCAGTCATAGTCGAAACCACCACCGACAACCCAGTCACCCAGATCATAGTCATAGCCCAGGATAATACCGCCGATTACGCCGTCGCCGTCGACGCCGGCCACGTTGGTGTCCACGTCGGCGTAACCCAGTTGCAGACCGCCATAGAACCCTGTCCAGTTGCCCGAGGATTGCGCCATGGCCGATCCTGCAACAACGGTCGCTGCGGTCGTGATGAGAGCCAGTTTCTTCAATGTCATCTCATATCCTTTCGGTTATCGCTCTGCTCCAGTGAGACATTGCTCACTTATGAAGGTGGATACGATCCTGGTGGGGCGTCGGATCATTCAAAATGTGCACCCCTACGTTTCTGACTGTTGGGAAACGTCGACGTCCTCAAAAACCAGGGCGCATTTGATACTGAAAAGGTAGGAAGAGATGAGGGATCTTCAAACGACATGCGGCGGCGGAACATTCCGCCGCCGACACGCCTGATATTTTCAGCGGATTATTGCTCTTGCAGTTCCGCGGGGGTCTTGTCAGAAATGTCATCCCAGTTTGCGCTTGCGCTTTCGATGAAGCCCGGGATGTCGCCTTCCCAGCGTTCCTGGATGTCTTGCGACAGATTCAGGTACAGCCTGTTGTCAACGATTTTCCAGTGGTTCGGGTCGCCATCAAACTTGAAGCCCATGGCTGTACCGAAGGCACAGTAACCGCCGTAGGCAGGCAAGTACGCTTCCGGGTTGGCTTCGAAGGCAGCTTTGTTTTCTTCCGACGAGAAACGGTACATCGCGTCGTTGTGCAGTGTGGTGATGCGATAGTCGCCCTTGGTTGCTTCGCCAGCGGTGAAATAGGCAACCGGATCATAGCCCTGCATCGCCAGACCAGTCGAGCTTGCGTTGATTTCCACGCCTGCGGCCAGGGTCGAAGTTGCCAGCGCGACAGACAGGGCGACGCCGCCGATCAGAGATTTAAAAGTGTTCATTGCTTCACCTTTCGTGAATGGAGCCTCGTCAGAGTGAGAGCGCAGGCCCCGGTTGTTGTCCTGTGCAGCCCGTAATTGACCGTCACGAAAGCGATCTGGGAAATGAGGTGATCACGTTCAAAACAATGAATTGTGATTGTGCAGCAGCAAAGATGTACTGTTCAAAAATGCAGAGTTAGCTGATTGCGTCAGGCACAAGATCCAGCACAAACGCGATGACTTTACTGGCGGGCATTTCACAGGGCCGCAGCAAAGTGCCGCTTTTGCGTGTCTGGTACAGGTTCAGGCTGATATAATCAGGACCGCCGCGTTCATGGGCCACCAGCTTGTGCGATCTGCCACCCGCCATGCTTTGACCCACAACAACATAGCTTCGACCGTGCGAAGTACCGATGAAACTGCCCTCTGGCAGTGCAAGAAACGCGGCCAGAAATGCGTCGGTGGCTGTCACGGTTTCCCGATTTTCGGTTCCGTTCCGGCCTTGATCCGCGCCACATTCGAGCCGTGACGCCAATAGATCAGAAGCGTTAGGATGATCCCAAGGATAAAGGTCGATCCGTTTGTGAGCACCAGCACCCAGGTCGTCGACAGTGCAGCCGCGGCCAGTGCGCCGACCGAAGAAATCCGCCAGATCGCTGCCGCGACCAACCAGCTCAGGCAGCAGGCCACACCAACGCGCCAATCCAGCGCTAGCCAGAGCCCCAGAAAGGTTGCCACACCTTTGCCGCCCTTGAAGCCAAGCCAAATCGGAAAGCAATGGCCCAGAAAGGCCATAAGGGCCGCAATTTGGGCTGCATCTTCGCCCGCATAGGCGCGCGCAACCAGAACTGCCACAGCCCCCTTGGCGGCGTCAAAGAGCAGAGTCAGGGCCGCAGCGGCCTTATTGCCGGTACGCAGCACATTCGTGGCCCCGATATTGCCGGACCCGATCTCGCGCAGATTGCCCAGACCCATGATCTTAGCCAGGATCAGGCCAAAGGGAATGGAGCCCATTAGATATCCAACCACCGCCCATTGGAGCAGTTCGCTGGTCGAGTTGTCGATCGGGGGCATCAGGAACTCCGGAACACTTCTTTACCTGCCACATAGGTCGAAATGACCTTACCTTGCATCCGCTGGCCGTCAAATGGCGTGTTCTGTGATTTTGATTTTAGCGCAAACCGATCAAGCACAAATGGCACATCCGGGTCGAACAGAACCAGATCTGCCGGGGCGCCATCGGACAGGCGGCCGCTGTCCAGCCCCAACCGTTTTGCGGGATTGAGCGCCATGGCCCGGAACAGGGTTGGCAGGTCTAGTTGAGCTGCATGATAGAGGCGCAACGCGGCGGGCAGCAGCGTTTCCAAGGCCACGGCACCCGAGGCCGCCTCTTCAAATGGCAATCGCTTACTTTCTTCGTCCTGAGGGGTGTGCATCGAGCTGATGATGTCGATCAGACCGGATCGCACAGCCTCGATCACCGCCTGCCGGTCTTCCTCGGACCGCAGCGGTGGCTTGACCTTGAAGAAGGTACGATAATCGGCCACGTCCAGTTCGTTCAAAGTCAGATGGTGTATCGAGGTGCCAGCGGTGATATCCAGCCCATTGCGCTTGGCCCGTTCCAGCGCGGGGAGGGCGCGGGCAGTGGTGATCTGGTCGGCGTGGTAGGCTGCCCCGGTCATCTCCAGTAAAGCAATGTCGCGGTCCAGGCCCATACGTTCCGCCATTGGCGACACGGCCGGCAGGCCGCGTAGGGCTGCGAATTTGCCGCTGGTTGCAGCCGCACCGGCGCTGAGTCCCGGTTCCTGAGGGTGGGCGATCACCAACGCATCGCAGGATTTTGCATAGGTCAGCGCACGGGAAAACACCTTGGTATTCGTGATGACATGATCGCAATCGGTAAAGGCAACAGCGCCCGCGTCCTGCAGGAATCCGATTTCGGTCATCTCACGCCCTTCACGCCCCTTGGTCAGAGCGGCCATCGGCAGCATATTGACCGGCGTGTCGGCTTGTGCCCGGCGGGTGACGAATTCCAGTGTTTCCGGCGTATCGATGGCGGGGCTGGTGTCAGGGCGCGTAACGATGGTGGTCACACCTCCGGCCGCAGCGGCAAGACCAGCCGATTTGTAACTTTCCTTGTGGCGCTCACCGGGTTCGCAGACCTTGACGCCGATATCGATGATGCCCGGTGCCAGACACTTGCCACCACAATCCACAATCTGCTGGTCAGAATCCGGATCGTTGCCCTCTCCACGTGCAACGATCCGACCGTTGGATACCTGTAGCCACCCGGTTGTGTCTGTTCCGCCTTCGGGATCGATCAAGCGGGCATTGGTGAAGAGAACAGCAGTCATTTTAAGGCCTCGCGGGCTTGCTCCAGTGCTTTCAGAGCGTCGTCGGGATCGGAAAGATGGTCGAAAGAAAAGAAAGGATGACGGTCAAACGACAAACGCCTCCGGGTAACGGAAAAATTCAGGAACTGATTGATCTCCAGTTTTTTGGATTTTCCTATCTTGTTGATTTGCTGCGCGTAATATGTGGCTACTACATACACACGTTGAGTGCGAAGAAAGCGGTCGGCCCACAGGAAAAATGCAAATCCGAATGTGACAAACAGAATCTTCCACAGCCCTCTGGTCGTTTCCACAAGCCATGGGCTGGTGATCCAGATACCGATCAACAAACCAATCGTGACGAAATACAGCAGGGCCAGACGAGGGGGGAAATACCCCTGATCCGGTCTTCCGACCCATAATACGTTTTCGCCATCCGGGATGCGAGCCCGCCACCATTCTGTTTTCTCGCTCATCGAACACCCCTTTCGATTGCGGCTTTGGTGGCCACCGGGTCCGCCTGATACTTGATTAGATGCTTGTCGCCGCTCTTGGTGACGATCTGGACAAAGCTGCCCATGGTGTTGATCTTCTCGATCTGGTTCAGCGGCACCTTGCGCGGGCCAGGGCCGGTCAGGGTGGTGTCTGACATCTCCCAGTTGGCAACCAACTCTTCCGAGGCCAGATACCCTGCGCGGATGCCAATGGCGACCAGACCTGCAGGGGCGCCTGTCCAAATGTAAGGATTTCCGAACAGCCACAGAACGAGCATGGCACCGGCCATGGCCACAGCGGCCAGCCACGCGTTGGTGCGGATATAGGACCCTTTGTCCGGGGCGAAGATCACAGAATTAGCCATATGATGCCTCCAAGGACCAAAAGCGCTACAAGTGCCAGAATGGCTGACCCGATACGGCGGGGTTGGTCATTCGTTGGGGTAGCTTGCGGGCCCGAGAAGGGTTTGGCGCTTTCGGTTTCGATGGCCCCTCCGGTCCAGTTTGTGGTCTCTTCCGTGAACAGGCCGATCAAGCGGAGACGGGGGTCCAGCCTCAGCGTTGCGGGGCGCTCTTTGAAAGCAGCGCTGCGCAGGATCATGACCCAGCCTTCGATTGCGGCCAGAGCGTCCCGGTCCAACTGATCTGCGGACACGCCGCACCCTTCGGTCAGGTAGCCATAAAGCCCAAGGTCCTCGAGGTCGGACACCGGGAAAATATCGATGTGGTCAGGGTCCAGCCCGTCAACCCCAAGTACCTGATCGGCGGCACCCGGTTCGCGCAGGAACTTTGCCTCTTCCGGGCGCATGTCCAGCGCAAACAGGCGGATCACGCCGCGCTCATGGGGGGCGACGGTCAGATCTCTCATGCGGCCTCTCGCAGGTTGCGGGCCAGCAGGTCCATCGCTGCCATGCGGACGGCCACGCCCATTTCCACCTGTTCTTGAATAACCGAACGGTTGATGTCGTCGGCCAGCGTGCCGTCGATCTCAACCCCCCGGTTCATCGGGCCGGGATGCATGACGATGGCGTCTGGCTTGGCCTGTGCCAGCTTCGCGGCATCCAGACCATAGCGGTGATAGTATTCGCGTTCCGAGGGGATGAACCCGCCATCCATCCGCTCTTTCTGAAGACGCAGCATCATGACAACGTCAACGTCCTTCAGACCCTCGTTCATGTCATCATAAATCTCGGCCCCGAACTCAGCGAACTGTGACGGTACCAGCGTGGGTGGGCCGATTAGGCGAATGCGGTTTTCCATCTTGCCCAGCAGGATCAGATTAGAACGGGCAACGCGGGAATGCGCAACATCGCCGCAAATGGCGATGTTCAGCCGATGCAGACGGCCTTTGGCGCGACGGATGGTCAAGGCGTCCAGCAGGGCCTGCGTGGGGTGTTCATGTTTGCCGTCACCCGCGTTCAGAACGGCGCAATTGACCTTTTGCGCCAGCAGATCGACCGCACCCGAATGGGGGTGCCGGACCACCAGCAGATCAGGATGCATCGCGTTTAATGTCATTGCAGTGTCGATCAGGGTTTCACCCTTTTTGATCGAGCTGGCCTGCATTGCCATGTTCATCACATCCGCACCCAGACGTTTCCCCGCCAGTTCGAAACTGGCCTGTGTCCGGGTCGAGTTTTCAAAGAACATGTTGATCTGGGTCAGCCCCGATAGCACATCGGAATGCTTGGTCGACTGGCGGTTCATGGCGACATAGGTTTCGGCCAGATCCAGAATTTCGGTGATATCGGATTGGGACAGATGCTCGATGCCAAGAAGGTGACGATGGGCGAAACGCATGGGCGGGCTCCTGTCTGACAATCGCGCCGCTTATAGAAAGCTGTGCGGCGCAAGGCAACCTAAGGTTCCGTGCCCTCTGGCAGTTTTTCGCAGCCACCCCCGGGCAGGCATTGTTCACCCGGTTTGCACCATTTGCCATAGCCGCAGTCGATGGCTTTGATCGGGACGCAGCCCTGATGGGTCGAGCATTTGAAGCCGGGGCGGCATTGCGATCCGGTTTCTTCGCACAAGAACCATCCCGGACGGGAACAGCCCCCGCCAGGCAGGCAGGATGAACCGCGCGCGCAGGTTCTACCATCATCGCATGTGGTTGGTGGCGTTGTGTCCAGTTCGGGTGCGATCCGTTCACACTCGCCACGCCCGTTGCAGAAACTGCCGCCCGGGCAATCCAGACGTGATGTGCACTTGTTCAGGCCTGCGGGCGCACATCTGGTTCCACCGGCCACGCAGCGTTCGAATGGACCACAGGTGCGACCGCCGCCGCAATACGTGCCGCCCTGCGGAATGCAGTGGCCATCAAAGCTGCATCTTTGTCCACCCGAGCAACAGGTATTGCCGCATTTGAACTGACCCGCACGGCACTGCCCGTGTTTGTCGTGAAACGTGGCCAATGCCGGATCACCGGTGATTGCCAGCACCAATCCAACAAGGAGGAATCGCAAAATTCTGAGCATCACACCCCGATGGTCGGCGCGACAGAGCGACCGATCAAGCCCTATTCGCTTTCCCTCAGCCCTCAGGCAGGTAAATTATCCGTATGGAATCAGGCTTGGACTATTATTCTGCGCGGGCGCTGCTGGAATGGCAGATCGAACTGGGCGCGACCGAAGCTATCGGGGATGCACCGGTTGACCGGTATGCGTTGCCGGATACGTCGCCCAAGCCCAAGAAAGCAAAAGCCGCGACTGCCGCTCCGACAAAGCCCAAGGCAGTTGACCCCGTGGCAACTGCCCGCTCAGTCGCGCAGGCGGCAAGTTCGCTGGACCAGTTGCGCAGCGCGATGGAGGCATTCGAGCAATGTGAACTAAAGCGCGGGGCACGGCAGCTTGTCTTTGCCGACGGCACTCCGGGTGCGCGGGTGATGATCATTGGCGAGGCTCCGGGGCGCGAAGAAGATCGCGAAGGGAAACCCTTTGTTGGTCGCGCAGGTCAATTGTTGGACCGAATGCTGGCAGCGATAGATCTGGATCGTCGTGAGAACGTCTACATTACCAATGTGCTGCCATGGCGACCGCCGCAGAACAGGGATCCCAAACCCGAAGAGATCGGGATGATGAAACCTTTCCTCGAACGCCACGTGGCGCTGGCCAAGCCCGAGGTTCTGGTCGTGATGGGCAATATCAGTTGTCAGGCGGTGCTTGGAAAACGCGGCATTACCCGTTTGCGCGGCAACTGGGATCAGGCGATGGATTTGCCGGTGATCCCGATGTTCCACCCGGCCTATCTGTTGCGTCAGCCGCAGATGAAGCGGCAGGCCTGGGCGGATCTGCTAGAGTTGAAAGCGCGGCTGCGAGGAGCATCATGAAGGTTCTGGCCTTTTCCGATTTGCACATGGCACGTAACCGGGCAGCCGATCTGGTTGCGGCCAGCACCGAGGCTGATCTGGTCATTGGCGCAGGCGATTATTGCAATATGCGGCAGGGTCTGGATGAAGCGATGCAGATGCTTTCGGGGATTGCAGCGCCGTTGGTCCTGATCCCCGGAAATGCCGAAAGTGCAGAAGAACTGGGCGATGCTGCCCCGGAAGGTGTCCATGTCTTGCACGGGTCTGGTATGACCATCGACGGGTTACGCCTGTTTGGCCTGGGCTATGGCGTGCCCCCCACGCCGTTTGGCGATTGGTCCTGTGACTTGACCGAAGGCGCGGCCGCCGAGATGCTCGATAGGTGTGACGCGGCCGATATCCTGATCGTGCATTCACCGCCCAAAGGCTATGGTGACCAGACATCGCAAGGCCTGTCGGTCGGATCGAAAGCTGTGCGAGATGCGATTGAACGTCTGCAGCCCGGGTTCGCGTTTTTTGGTCATGTGCATGAAAGCTGGGGCTATCGCGGATCACTGGGCCAGACGTGCTTGGCCAATCTGGGCCCGACTCCAAGTTGGTTTGAGGTGAATACGTGATCGAGCTCCAGACTTTGCTGGTCTTTGTTCCAGCTGCCTTAGCGCTGAGCCTGACGCCCGGCGCTGATATGATGTTCTGCTTAGGTCAGGGTCTACGGTCGGGTGCCTGGCCCTCTGTCTCGGCAAGCGCCGGGGTGTCTGTGGGCTCTATGATTCATGTCCTGCTTGCGGGTCTTGGGCTTGGGGCTGCGGTGTCTGCTCTGCCTTGGCTTTTTGAAGTGATCCGATGGCTGGGCGCAGCTTATCTGATGTATCTGGCTTGGGGTGCTGTCCGAAACGGCGCTTCGGCAGAGGAAGCACCTGCGCGATCGACACGATTAGCTTTTCGTGACGGGATGTTGGTCAACCTGACCAACCCCAAGGTCATTCTGTTCGTCCTGGCCTTTGTGCCACAATTCGTCGATCCGACTGCGGGTTCGGTCCTGCTGCAGTTCCTGATCTTTGGCCTGATCATCGCGTTTGGCGGGTTCTTGGTGAATGGGTTGGTTGGTATTTTTGCCGGGCGCGCTGGCAGAGTATTGATCGGCAACCCGCGCGCCTCACGTGTTATTGGTTGGATTACAGGTGGTATTTTTGCCGCGCTTGCAGTCCGGCTTGCCATTTTGGAAAGGGCCTGACGCAAGATGTCACGCATCGACGAAAGCAAAAAGTTTATCCCGGTCAAAATCGCCGTCCTGACCGTTTCGGATACAAGGTCGATGGACGAGGATCGCTCGGGCCAGACACTGGTGGACCGGATCGAAAAGGCGGGCCATGTGGTGGCTGATCGCAAGATCATCCGGGACGAACGCAATCAGATTGCCGATCAACTGCGCGCCTGGGTGGCGGATGATCAGATTGACGCCGTGATTTCGACCGGGGGCACAGGCTTGACAGGGCGCGACGTGACCGTCGAAGCCCATCGGGACGTCTACGAGAAAGAGATCGACGCCTTTGGCACCGTCTTTACGATTGTCTCGATGGAAAAAATCGGCACCTCTGCGGTGCAATCCCGTGCAACGGGGGGCGTTGCCGGTGGCACGTACCTGTTCGCATTGCCGGGCAGCCCGGGGGCCTGCAAGGATGCGTGGGACGGGATACTCGAAAAACAGTTCGATTATCGCCATCGCCCCTGCAATTTTGTGGAAATAATGCCCAGATTGGACGAACATCTGCGACGGAAGTAGACTGGTCGTACGTTCAATTCCGTATAACTGCTTTGTGGCTTGGCATAATTCGTAATCCAGCTACATGTTGGGAACGGCAGCTTGGTGCAACCGGGGTAACTGACTGATGCGATTTCTGCGGCAAAGTCTTGTCGGTGTTTTTCTGGCGTTTCTGACGCTGGCTTTGCTGTTTGTTGCCGCGCAGATCATTTTGGGCGCGGTGCAGGATGTTCTGACACGGGAAGATTCAACACCCCCTTCGCGCGAGAGGGTCTTTGCGGTTGCGGTGCGTCAGGCCGAAGCAGAAACCGTAACCCCCTATCTTGAGGCATTCGGAGAGGTCCAAAGCCGCCGCAGGCTGGAACTGCGCGCAGCGCTGGGCGGGCGCGTGATTGCCCTAGCCGAAGATTTTGAGGACGGCGGTTCGGTTTCGGCGGGTGAGGTATTGGTCGAACTGGACCCTGCGGATGCACAATCTGCTCTGGATCGGGTCAAATCCGATCTTTTGGATGCTCAATTTGAAGAGCGCGATGCCGAACGCTCTTTGCTGCTGGCGCAGGACGAGTTGAAATCGGCCGAAGCGCAGGCAGACCTGCGTGAACGGGCGCTGCAACGTCAGCGTGACCTGCAATCCCGGGGTGTCGGTGCCGCTGCCAGCGTGGAAGAGGCCGAACTGGCCGCGACTTCGGCACAGCAGGCGGTTCTGGCCCGCCGTATCGCGCTGGCGCAGGCAGAATCTCGTGTTGATCAGGCCATGACATTGCAGGCCCGCGCGGTGATCGCATTGGAAGCCGCGGAACGCGACCTTGAGGATATGACAGTTCGGGCGGGTTTTAGCGGCACTTTGACCGATGTGACTCTGGTGGAAGGGCGATTGGTATCAGCCAATGAAAAGCTGGCCGAACTGGTCGATCCCAACGCCCTTGAAGTCGCGTTCCGGGTCTCTACGGCACAGTTTGTCCGCCTGTTGGATGGAAACGACCGCCTGATTAACGGACCAGTTACGGTGTCGCTGGAAGTCACCGGCGCAGATTTGAGCGCGACGGGTCAGATCAGCCGCGACAGCGGCTCTGCCGGAGAAGGACAGACCGGGCGTTTGATCTATGCCCGCCTGCAAGAGGCGTCAGGCTTCAAGCCCGGCGATTTTGTGACCGTTTCGGTTCAGGAGCAGCCGGTCGCAAATGTCTATCGCCTGCCGTCTTCGGTTCTCGATGCATCTGACACTGTACTGGTGCTTGGCGCGGATGACCGGCTGGAAAGCCTGCCTGTGCAATTGATCCGCAGGCAAGGCGACGAGGTTCTGTTGCGGGGCGACGGGCTGGAAGGACGCGAAGTTGTCATTGGGCGCACGCCTCTTCTGGGTTCCGGCGTGCGGGTGCGGCCGTTGCGCGTTGAAGCCGGGGTAGATCCGGACATGGTTGAGTTAAGCCCCTCGAAACGGGCCGCGCTTGTGGCGAAGGTCGAAGCCAGTGAATCCATGCCGCAGAACGAAAAATCACAGCTGCTGGGCCAATTGCAGGAAGCGCGTGTGCCTGCCTCGCTGGTGCGTCGCCTTGAAACCAAGGCTGGGGGCTGAACGCCATGATGCGTGAAATACCCGGCGCAGCGGGTGGTATTCTCAGTTATTTCACGCGCCATCGGACCGTTGCCAATCTACTGTTGCTGGTGATGCTGGTCCTGGGTGCTGCAGCAATCCCTAACATGCGGGCACAATTCTTTCCGGACGTTATTCTGGAACGTGTCGATGTAAGCGTCACGTGGGATGGTGCCGGGCCGGAGGACATGGATGCCGGTATTGTGCAATTGCTGGAACCTGCGCTGCTGGCTGTTGAAGGGGTGACCAGCACCGAGGCCAGCTCACATCCGGGATGGACCCGTGTCAGACTGGAGTTCGAGCCAAACTGGGACATGTCCCGCGCGGTTGAGGATGTCAGAACCGCCGTAGACGGTGTGTCGGACCTGCCGGAAGGATCCGAAGAGCCCGAGATCAAACGCGGTGCATGGCGGGATCGAGTAACGGATCTTGTCATCAGCGGTCCCTCTGATACCAACCAATTGGCGAAGATGACGGACGAGCTGATCAATCGTTTGTTCACTGCCGGTGTAACTCGCACGACAATCCGGGGCATTGCGGCACCGCGGATCGTTGTCGAAGTCACCACGGCGCAGTTGATCGCCAACGACATTTCAATGGCAGATATAGCAGCAGCGATTGGAGCCGAGGTAAATACTGATCCTGCCGGAGCAGTGGAGGGCGCGGGCGCGCGTATCCGGGCTGGGACTGAAAAACGCACTCCCGAACAAATCGAAGGAATTGCACTGCGGACAAATGCCGACGGATCGAAACTCAAGGTCGGGGACGTAGCAACTATCCGGGTCGAAGGGGTAACGCGGTACCGCAGTTACTTTGTGGCCGACGACCCGGCCATGTCCATCAGGGTAGACCGGTCAAATCTGGGCGATGCGATAGAGATCCAGCGTACGGTCGAAGACGTTGCACGTGAGATGCAGGCCAGCTTGCCTAAAGGTGTGAAAATCGATCTGATCCGTACCCGAGCACAGGCCATTACTGATCGATTGAACATCCTTGTGGATAACGGCTTGATGGGCCTTGGCCTTGTTGTCTGCCTGTTGTTTCTGTTCCTCAATGCACGCATCGCCTTTTGGGTTGCAGCGGGTATCCCGGTGGCGATGTCGGCGGCCATTGCGCTGATGTATCTGGGGGGGCTGTCGCTGAACATGGTTTCGCTGTTTGGCCTGATCATTACCCTTGGTATCGTGGTGGATGACGCCATTGTGGTGGGTGAACATGCCGATTTCCGTGCCCGGCGTCTGGGCGAAGCGCCTGTGGTGGCCGCTGAACGTGCGGCCCGGCGCATGGCGATGCCCGTTCTGGCAGCGACCGTGACAACCGTGATCGCGTTTTTTGGCCTGACCTTGGTGGGCGGTCGATTCGGAGAGATGATCCGCGATATTCCTTTTACGGTCATTGCAGTTCTGATCGCGTCGCTAGTCGAATGCTTCCTGATCTTGCCCAATCACATGGCGCACGCCATCGCGCATTCGGCCAAGGAACACTGGTATGACTTGCCAAATCGTGTCGTCAATCGCGGTTTCCGTTGGGTTCGGGACCACCTGTTCCGCCCTCTTATCGCTTGGGTGATTTGGGCGCGCTATGTGGTTGTGGCAATGATGATCGTTGTGTTGGCCAGCCAAGTCGCGCTGTTCATTCGCGGTGATGTGAACTGGCGTTTTTTCAATGCACCCGAACGTAGTTCGGTGAGTGGCGGCTTTATCATGCGCGAAGGCTCGACCCGTTCAGATACGCTTGAAATGATGCGCATGGTGCAGGAAGCGGCCAACGAGCTGGGCCAGATCTATGAAGAGCGTCATGGCCGCAATCCGATTGACTACGTCCTCGCCGAGGTTGGCGGCAACGCAGGCCGACAGCTGGCCGCCGCGGATGGTAAGGATGGAACTTTGTTGGGGGGGATCTCGATCGAGTTGATCGATGCTGATCTGCGTCCTTATTCAAGTTTTGAGTTTGTGGGAGAGTTGCAGGAATTTGCGCCACGCCATCCCAAACTCGAAGTAATCAGCTTTCGGGGGTGGCGCTCCGGGCCTGGGGGCGATGCCATCGATGTGCAGTTTTACGGCTCTGACGTGAATGTTTTGAAGGCCGCGTCAGAAGACCTGCAAACCGAGCTTTCGAAGTTCCCTGAAGTCTCGGCGCTCGAGGACACTCTGGCTTATGACAAGGAAGAATTTCTTCTGGACCTGACCGCACAGGGACAAGCGCTGGGCTTTCGGATTGAAACATTGGGGCGGGCGTTACGCAATCGGTTGAACGGTATCGAGGCGGCAACATTCCCCGACGGGCCGCGCAGTGCCGAGATCCGTGTGGAACTGCCCGAAGGTGAGCTAACGGCAGATTTCCTTGAGCGCACGCTCATGCGCTCACCCGATGGGGTCTATGTGCCACTGGCCGACATCGTTTCGGTCGAGCGTAAGTCGGGATTTTCGACTGTTCGGCGTGAGAACGGCCTGAGGGTGGTTTCGGTCATGGGCGATATTTCCGAGGATGACCCGGCGCGTGCGGCTGAAATCGAACGCGTGATGCAAGACGAGATTCTGCCCAACATCGCTGCGGAACGCCAGGTCGAGTGGCGCATGTCCGGTCTGAGTGAGCAGGAGAACGAGTTCCTGGCCGAGGCGCGCACCGGGCTGATCCTGTGTCTGACCGGAATCTACCTTGTGCTGGCCTGGGTGTTTGCAAGCTGGTCGAGACCTTTGGTGGTCATGGCAATAATCCCCTTTGGCCTGGTGGGGGCGATCTGGGGCCATTACATCTGGGATGTGCCGCTGAGCATGTTCACGGTGGTTGGCTTGCTGGGCATGACCGGGATCATTATCAACGACTCGATTGTTCTGGTGACCACAATAGATGGGTATCAGCAGGACCGTGGGTTGGTTCCTTCGATTGTCGAGGGCACGGCTGACAGGCTACGGCCCGTGATGTTGACCACGCTGACCACGGTTCTTGGGCTTGCGCCGCTGCTTTATGAGGGTTCGCAACAGGCGCAGTTCCTTAAGCCGACCGTGATCACTCTGGTCTATGGGCTGGGATTTGGGATGTTGCTGGTCCTGATCCTCGTGCCTGCTCTGCTAGCGATCCTCAACGATTTTGCGCGCCCTATGACTGCCATGCGCCGGGCCGCGCGCGCGCCGGACCGAGTGGTTCGGGCGGCATTGATGGGCACTGTTGCCGCCTTGGCGATTTGGTTTGGTCTGACGATGATCTGGCCCGCAGTCACCGGCGCGCCGATTGAGGCGTTGCAGGGTCTCTACCCCGGCGCGGACGGTATCGCGGCTTTGCAAATGGGGCTGGGCGCATTCCTGGCCGGAGCCTTGCCGATTGTGGCGCTGAGCGTTTTGGTGTCTGGCTTGCTTTATGTCCGGATCGCCCGGTCAGCAGGTGCCTAACCCGCGCGTACGGCGTATTCCATCAGATCGACAACCTGAGCGCTCATCGGCAGGTCGCCTTTGCGTATCTGGTCGATCGGAAACCAACGCGCATCCAGCGCGTCGTCACCCGCTTTGGGCGTGCCAGAAAGGTACTGACAGGCGACACCAACCAGCAGGTAATGGGACAGGACCTGACCCTTTGGATCGTGTCGCAGCAGATCCAAATTCTTCAGATAATGCGACGGTTCTGCGATCACCGAGGTTTCCTCGAACAATTCGCGATGTGCGGCCTCCAGAACGGTCTCACCCCATTCCACATGGCCACCCGGAAAACCCCACAGCCCGGCATCCGGCTGTTTGCTGCGCTGCACAAGCAGCACCTGATCCTGATGCAGAACAACCGCCAAGGCACCGATCTTTGGAGTTCGAGTCACAATCTCAACCCGCAGTGCAGCCCAGAATATCGACCGCGTGATTGGTGCCAAGAACGGTGATCCGGATCTCGGACCGGTCCAGCGCAAAAGGCGCGCCGGACGCGTTGACGATTTCGGCCTGTGCCACAAGCGTATCCCCCTCGCGTTGCGAGACCGGCTGCGACGCCCAGAGAACGGGGTTTCCAGGTTCGATCACGGCGACCTCGCGCCCCCCGGCGGAGGGCATCGTCACCCGAGCCTCGATCTGTATTCCGTCCTGTGTCGGAGTCAGATTACAGGTGGCTTTGCTCACGCGGGCTTCCTGCGCGGAATAGGGACGTTGCGCCAAAGCTGCGGCAATTGCGGGATTGCGCCCAGCATCACCGTCCAGCGTGTGGTCAAAATCCAGACGTTCTGGGATACAAACATCCTTGCAAACGCCCAGATCCATCTCACCTTGCAGGCGGACGGGTTTGGCGGGGTTGCGTGGTGTGATCTCGATCGGCAAAACCAACTGGTTTTCATAGCCGATAGACTGCAGGCCATTCTGGTCAAAAATCTCGGGCGCGGGCCAAGTGATGTCCACATGCCCAACGTTTTGAGAGCGTTTCCAGTCGAACTGGGGTGGGATGCCCGCATCACCGGGCGCGCGCCAATAGGTTTTCCAGCCGTCTTTAAGGGTCAATTTCAGGGCGCTCAGGTAGGTACCGTTTGCGGTTCGACCGCCATCCAGAACATCCAGCTGCACCACGCCATCCAAACCCTGCGCGGCAACTGAAGTGGACAGAGGCAGGCACGCAAGTGCAGCAACAGCGGCGGATTTCATAGGCATCTTCATACCTCATACATGCGCGGGCTGAGGACGGATTCCAAGTCACGATCCGGTCACTGCAATGAAATCTGTCGAAATACCCGTTGTTCTCTTGCAAACACAGGGGTGGCGGGGCCATTGTTGACATAGGTTGAGAAAGAGATGACGGCCCATGGATCTGACCGGAAAACTGTTGATTGCGATGCCCGGCATGGGTGATCCGCGATTCGACCATTCGGTGGTCTACATGTGCAGCCATGGCGATGACGGTGCCATGGGGCTGATCGTCAACAAACCCTCAGATCTGCGAATCAAGACCCTGCTGGGCCAGTTGAACATCGCATGCCGCATTCCGGTTGTTGGCGAACGGCTGGTTCATTTTGGCGGGCCCGTCGAAATGTCGCGGGGCTTTGTCCTGCACAGCGCCGATTATGAGGCCAACCTGCATTCTATGCAGATCTCTGAAGAATTCAGCATGACCGCTACGCTGGATGTTCTGGAAGACCTTGCCTCGGGAACCGGGCCGCTGAATTCGATGCTCGCGCTGGGCTATGCCGGCTGGGGTCCGGGCCAGCTTGAAGATGAAATTGCCATGAATGGCTGGCTGACCACCGAAGCAACATCAAAGCTGGTCTTTGACGTGACCGATGATGAGAAATGGGAAGCCGCGCTGGCCACTTTGGGCGTAGACCCTTTGACTTTGTCCGCCAGCGCTGGCCGTGCCTGATCAGCTGTCGCGTGGCGCGGCCGCTCGGCGTAGCCGGTCGTTGATAGCTGCGCCCAATCCGGCGTCAGGCACTGGAGAAACCGCAATTGGTCGCCCGGATTTGTTCAGCTCATGCAGGGATGCAAAGAGGTTTGCGGCGGCCTCGGTCAGATTGCCGTTCTCGGACAGGTTCAGATCACACTCCACCGTGCCAAAGCCCAGCAAGACCTCGTCGCTCTGACGCGACCTGGCATTCAGGCGGACCGGGGCGTCCGGCGCGTAGTGCGATTGAAGTTGTCCCGGGGCGGTCAGCAGATCACCTGATTGATGCATGTGCAGATGCGCCCCCAGTTCCTGTTCGATCTGTTCCAGCGCGATACCGCCGGGGCGCAGCAGGGTGGGCTCTCCGGCCAGTCCGACGATGGTGGATTCCAGCCCGACGCCGCAAGGCCCGGCATCCAGTACAGCGGCGATTTTGCCGCCCAGGCCCGACCACACGTGGTCTGCTGTCGTGGGGCTGATCTGACCCGAAGGATTTGCCGAAGGCGCAGCGACCGGCCCATCGAACGCAGTCAACAATGCACGGGCGGTGGGATGTGCGGGCACGCGAACGGCCAGCGTGTTCAACCCGGCCGTCACAAGCGAGGAAATTCCGTGCCCCTCGCGCAGCGGCAGAACCAGAGTCAGCGGGCCCGGCCAGAAGGCTTGCCCCAGTTGTTCGGCCTGATCAGACCATTGCACAAACCTCATCGCCGCACTGACCGAGGCGACATGGGCGATCAGCGGGTTGAAGCTGGGTCGCCCCTTGGCCTCGTAAATCGACGCGACCGCCTGCCCATTGCGGGCATCGCCGCCCAAGCCATAGACCGTTTCGGTTGGCAGGGCGACCAGAAGGCCCTGGCGCAGCAAGTCCGCCGCCCGTGCTATACCGTCGGGATCCGCCGTCAATTCCTGAGTGCCGGATGAGATCATAATTGATGACGCCGCGTTTTGGTTGCTTGAAACATCTGGAAGAGTACGTAGTCGGTACAAGCCCATACGCTTAGCGGTGCTTGCGCTTGATTCCAAGCCCGCCGATGTATTCTGATCCGTTAGACCCCGAGAGAAGCCATGCCCTATCGCGCCCCAATCTCAGATTATCAATTTCTGCTGGACCATGTGGTCGGGTTTGACCAGGTCGCCGCCACTGAAACTTTCTCAGATGCCAGCGCGGACGTCGTCAGTGCAATTCTGTCTGAGGCGGGCAAGATGTGTGAAGAGATTCTGGCACCGTTGCAACGTGCCGGTGATCTGGAACCTGCACGGCTTGAGAATGGCGTGCTGCGCAGTTCTCCGGGCTATGATGATGGCTGGAAGGCGATTGCTGAAGGCGGCTGGGTCGGGATCAGTGCTGATCCTGAGTATGGCGGAATGGGCCTGCCAATGACCATCACCACCGCCGTGAATGAGATGATGAGCGCCTCATGCCTGTCGCTGCAGCTGGCGCCACTGATGGCGCAAGGCCAGATCGAGGCGTTGGAGCATCACGCCAGCGATGAATTGAAGGCGCTGTATTTGCCGAAGATGATATCTGGTGAATGGTCGGCCACCATGAACCTGACCGAGGCACAGGCCGGTTCGGATGTGGGTGCCCTGACCTCAAAGGCCGAGCCAAATGGCGATGGGACATTTTCGGTGTCCGGGCAGAAGATTTTCATATCCTGGGGCGACAACGACTTTGCCGAAAATGTCTGCCATCTGGTTTTGGCACGCTTGCCGGATGGGGTGCCGGGTACCAAAGGGATTTCGTTGTTCCTGGTGCCGAAATACATCCCTGATGCGGATGGCAATCCCGGCGTGTCCAATGACCTGAAAGTGGTTTCGGTTGAACACAAGATGGGTCTGCACGGCTCACCCACCTGCGTGATGCAATTTGACGGGGCCAAAGGTTGGCTCGTGGGCCCTGAACACGGTGGTATGGCCGCCATGTTCACCATGATGAACAACGCCCGTCTGGGTGTGGGGGGGCAGGGTGTCGGCGTTGCCGAAGGCGCCTATCAGCACGCGTTGGCCTATGCGCTGGACCGCAAGCAGGGCCGGACGCCCTCGGGTACCATCATCGATCATGCAGATGTGCGCCGCATGATCATGGATATGCGCGCGGATATCTTCGCGGCGCGTGCGATTTTGTTGGCCAACGCAACCGCAATTGACATGGCGAAAGCCACAGGTGATGCCGATTGGGCCGCGCGGGCGGCGTTGTTGACGCCAATCGGCAAGTCCTTTGGCGCCCGCACCGGGATACGCGTGGCTGAAACCGGGGTGCAGGTGCATGGCGGCATGGGGTTTGTCGAAGAAACCGGTGCAGCCCAGTATTCCCGTGATGTTCGTGTGACGGCGATTTACGAAGGAACCGATGGCATTCAGGCCATGGATCTTGTTGCACGCAAAATGATGGACGGGGGTGAGGCCGCATCGAACCTTCTGGACGAGATCGAAGATCAGGCCGAGCGCGCCCGGGCCACGATGCCCGATTTGGCCGGTCCGGTCTGGGAGGCCACGGAAACCCTGCGCGAAGCGACCGAGTGGCTTGTGGCGCAGAATGACATGAACGACCGATTTGCAGGTGCAACCGCCTATTTACAGGCGTTTGCGCGGGTACTGGGCGGGCATTACCACCTGACCGCAGCTCTGGCCGATCCGGATGGACCACGGGCCAAGTTGGCGCGATACTACATCAATGCCTTGTTGCCCGAACATTCGGGCCTTCTGGCGCGGGCGCAAAGCGGGGCGGATGACCTGTTTGCGCTCAGCCCGGATGAGTTGGTAGCCTGATGGACGGGGGTCGCGTTTTGGGAATCAGATATCCGTGGGCCGAGCCGCCCGCGACAGGCGAAGCCATTCAGGTTGCCGAGGGCGTTCTGTGGATGCGCCTGCCCCTGCCGATGGCGCTGGATCACGTCAATATCTATGCTCTGGACGATGGCGACGGGTGGACGGTTATCGACACCGGGCTGTCCTCGAACAAGACGCGGCGCATCTGGCAAACCTTGATGGATGGACCCTTGGCGGGCAAACCAATCAAGCGGGTGGTTGTGACTCACCACCATCCTGATCACGTCGGCAATGCCGGGTGGTTTCAGTCAGATCACGGGGCTGAACTGGTGACCAGCCGTACCTCGTGGCTGTTTGCACGGATGTTGACGCTGGACGTTCAAGAAACATGGCCGCAAGAGACCCTGGATTTCTATCGCAGCACCGGCATGGCACCCGAGGTTCTGAATGCGCGGATGAAGGATCGCCCGTTCAACTTTGCGGATACGGTCTATCCCATGCCTCTGGGCTTTACCCGGGTACAGCAAGATGACGTGATCCGCATGGGCGGGCGCGACTGGGATGTGCATATGGGCAATGGCCACGCCCCGGAACATGCCACTTTCTGGAGCCGCGATGACAATCTGGTGTTGAGCGGAGACCAGATTCTCAGCTCGATCAGCCCTAATTTGGGGGTTTATGCCACAGAACCCATGGCCGACCCGGTTTCGGCCTGGATGGAGGCGTGCGAGCGACTTCAGACACTGGCCCGGCCTGATCATCTGGTTCTGGGTGGGCACAAGCTGCCCTTTACCGGCCTGCCGCTGCGCATGAGGCAGCTGATCGAGAATCACCACAGCGCGTTGGAGCGTTTATTGGACCATCTGGACGAGCCCAAAGCTGCCGCCGACTGTTTCCTGCCCCTGTTCAAACGCACGATCCGCGAGGGCGAATATGGGCTCGCGCTGGTCGAGGCGGTTGCACATATGAACCATCTCTACCACATTGACGCTGTGACCCGGACGCAGCGCGCGGACGGAGCTTGGCTGTACCAGCGCAAAGGGTAGAAAAGAATGCAGGACCAGATCGAAACCTCGGCCGAGGCCGCCGAAGCCGCCGCCTTGCCACGTTGCCACGAGGTTCATGCCGACCCAAAGGCCGAATCCGGCACCAAAACCCTGCCTGAGCCGCTGAACAAGCCGGTTGAAACCAAAAGCCCTGCACAATGGGCCTATGAACGTCTGATCATGTACATCCAGAACTTTGAAAAGACGCTGGATGGCGATCACGAGGTCGCAATGGGCTTTACCGGTGGTGATGCCGGTGTGATGCGGATCGAAGGCATGGGTTTTTTTGACCCCGATATGATCACCTTCTATGGCTCGGGCGGAACTGGGGCCCGGACGCAATTGGTGCAACATGTCAGCCAGTTGAACGTGATGCTGCGCGCATTGCCCAAATCGGTCGAAGACAAACCCGCCAACCGTATCGGATTCCGTTTGGCGGCCGATCTGGAAGACAGCTGACTTGCAATTCACGCTTGCGCGCCTTTGAATGAATGCACCATTTCGGAGGCCACCGCGTGAGCAGATTTTTCCAAGAAGTTTCACAAGCCTATGCCGGGGCCTGGGCCCGGCGCAGGGTCTTTGTACCGATCTATATTGCCGTGCGTCTGCTGCTGGTGGCGATGATCGCGCCGGGTGTCGCAGTGGCGGTCAATCTGGCCGTTTCTCTGTCGGATCAAACGGCGCTGACAGATCAGGACATTGCGATGTTCCTGCTGTCTCCGGCAGGCTTCATAGCAGGTATTGCGGTTCTCAGCCTGTTATTGCTGGCTGAGGTCTTTGTGTTCTCGGTCATGGCCGGGTCCTTGCGCATGGGCGAACACGACCCCTGGCGCGCGGGCAGTGCGGCGCTGACGCTGAACCTGTCCCGCTTTCCGGCGCTGTTCGGGTTTGCTGTGCGGTTTATTCTGCGCGTCTTGCTGCTTGCCCTGCCATTTGTGGCAGTTGCGGGGGTGATCGCGTGGTGGACGCTGACGGAATACGACATCAACTATTACCTGACCTTCCACCCCCCTGCCTTTCAGGTGGCGGTCGTACTGATCGGATTGGTCGTTTTGGCCCTGGCCTGGGTTTTGATCCGGCGTCTATCCGGTTGGGCGCTGGCCCTGCATCTGGTTCTGTTTGAAGGTGCGTCGCCACGTGTGGCTTTCGCCAATAGTGAACAGAGGATGGAAGGTAAGCGTGGGCGATTGAAGATCGAACTTGCCCTGTGGCTGGCGATGCGCCTTGTCGTTGCGGCTTTGATCGCGGGGGTGGCCAGCCTTTTGTTTGCACTGGTGCCGATGCAGGCGGACAGCAGCCTCAGGTTCGCGATGATCCTCAGCCTGATAATCGCTGGGCTGTGGTCCCTGGCGGGGTTGGTTCTGGCGGCGACTGCGCTGGGCGCGCTGGCGGTTTTGCTGGATGGATTTTTCGATACAGAAGCCAAGGAAATTGCCCATCCCGAACCCCGCAAAATCCGCGCACCCGTGTTTGTAACCGTCGCAGCAGCTCTGGCTGCATTGGGCATCGGCATTTGGTTCGGTCAAGGTCTGCTGGAACGTGTGCAGGCTCCGGATCATGCCGAGGTCATCGGCCACCGAGGCGCTGCGGCCATAAGGCCTGAAAACACCATGGCTGCAGTTCTGAAAGCCATCGAGGGTGGCGCGGATTGGGTCGAGATCGACGTGCAGGAAACGGCCGATGATGTAGTCATCGTGGCCCATGACAGCGATTTCATGAAGCTGGCCGGGGTGAACCTGAAAGTCTGGGATGCAACCATGGCGGATGTGGCCGACATTGATATCGGCAGTTGGTTCGGCCCGGAATACGCCTCGGAACGCACGCCGACCCTGCGCGAGGTGCTGGAAGCGGCCAAGGGCAAGTCTAAGGTTCTGATCGAACTGAAATATTATGGTCACGATGTCGATCTGGAAAATCGGGTAATCAATCTGGTGGAAGAGCTTGGGATGCAGGACGACATTGCCACCATGTCGCTGAAATATCCGGCGGTGCAAAAGATGAAAACGCTGCGCCCCGACTGGCGGTCCGGCGTGTTGGCGGCCACCGCCGTTGGGGATTTGTCCGGGTTGGACGGCGAATTCGTCGCGGTCAATGCAGGGATGGTGACGCCAGGTTTGATTCGCAAGGTGCAGGACGCGGGCAAGGATATCTATGTCTGGACGGTGAATGATCCGTTGCAGATGTCCAAAATGGCATCGATGGGTGTGGATGGTCTGATCACGGATCGCCCGGCCATGGCCAATGAGGTCTTGCGCGTGCGTGCTGAAATGGGGCCGGGTGAGCGGCTGTTGCTGTGGCTGGCCACGACGTTTGGATTGCAGGTCGATACCGAGGCAATGCGCGATGACAGCCCTTAGACTGACATTGTTTGTGTCTTTGCTGCCGCAGCCTGCATTGTCTCAGGATCTGATGCGCAGTTTTGAGATGCCCTCTCACCGTGCCCTTATAGATCAAAGCGTAAGTGCCGAATTGACCGCGTTTGAAACAGATGGATGTTCGGGCGGGTTGTCGACCAGTTGGCGTTGGGTGGCCAAACAATTCCCACAGGTCGGTGAGCTGTATGAAGAGCACCCGCCATGGGAATATTGTTGTGTGACCCATGACCAAGCCTACCACAACGCGGGTGATGCGGTGTCGGCAGACGTAAGTTATGACGCCCGTTTGGCTGCGGATGATGCTCTGCACGCTTGCGTGGTGGAGCATGGAGACCGTTATGCCAAAGACTATGCCGACCGCTACGATATGACGCCCGAGCAGATTCGCACCGTACACGCGATCACGGCGGATGCGATGTATGGTGCAGTGCGATTTGGCGGTGGGCCATGCAGCGGCTTGCCCTGGCGTTGGGGGTTTGGATATCCGGGATGCTCGGTTCTCAGGTAAGCAAGCCCTGCGCGCGAATGACGTGGTGACAGGCGTCTGGTTTTCTATTATCCAACAGATCAAACACGCGAACTGGGATTCTGAGACTTATGGCTGAACACAAGCACGGCGAAATGGACATCACCGTCCAAACCAAAACTTTCAACGGTTTCATCAAAGCCACCACATGGTGCGTGGTTGCGATTGCCTTTCTGTGTCTGTTCCTGGCGGTTTTCGCCTCCTAAGCATTTCGGGGGCTATCTTGCTCAGGATTCTGATTGCCTGCCTTTTGGTAGCAACCGTTGCCGGCTGTGCAGGTTCTAACCGTCCACAAGCTGACCAGGCCGAGGTCGTCTCGAGATCTTATCGTGATCCCGGACCTTCCACGCTGACGCTCTACACAATGATCAACACGCGCACCGGATCCGGGGCACATACCTCGTTGATGATTTCGGGCAGTGAGCGGGTGATCTTTGACCCTGCCGGCTCATTCAGGGCGGATGTTGTTCCGATGAAGGACGATGTGCTTTACGGCATAACTCCGGCTGTCGAGCGAGCCTATCGCAGCTCTCACGCGCGCGAGACGCATTTCGCGCGCATCCAGACCATTCAGGTAACCCCACAGCAGGCTGAAATTGCCCTGCAGCTTGCTAAGCAATCCGGTCCGGTCGCCGGTGCGTTCTGTACCAACTCCACCTCGCAACTATTGAAGCAGGTGCCGGGATTCGAGCAGATTGATGTCACCTTTTACCCGGTAAACCTGTCGGATCAGTTCGCGCAGATTCCGGGCGTCGTGACCGAGGAGTATCGGGAAAGCGATGATGCGGATCTGCAAAAAGGTCTGGCCGCGAACAATGCGCGCCTTAACCAGTTGGACGGGGTCTCAACTCAGTAGATACAGCAAACCGTAGAGGGTGGCGGCCCCGGAAAAGATGGCGGCCAACACGTTTTTGCTGATCACACCTACAACCAACGCAACTGCTGCCGCTGACATCCGGGGAAGGTCAGGCTGCCCTTCGGTCGCCGAGGGCCAGATAACCAATGGTGCGATCAATGCAGGCAGAATCGCAACTGCCGTGTACCGCAGGTGACGCAGCAGCCAGGTCGGCATCGGGCGGTCACCTACAAGGCCGATAAAGACAAATCGCAAGGCATAGCTGCCTATGGCCAAGCCTATTATGATGGTCCAGATGGTGACGGGATCGGTCTGGGTCATCGTTGCAACTTTCTGCGCTCTAGGATCAGTTCCGCATGTGCCCCGGCGATCATTCCCGCAGACCCGGCGATCAGAAGGCCCAGATTGAACGGGATTACGACCGTCAACAGCGACACTGCGATGGCCACCAGCGCCGCGACCACATGTGCAAAGGTCCGCATCATCGGCCCGATCATGGCCAGAAATGTGATTGGCAGGGCGAAATCCAGCGCCCAGCTTTCCGGAATCTGCGCGCCCAGTACTGCGCCTAGGTAGGTGGCAAGAATCCAGAGCGGTGTGATCGGCGTGACCGAACCCACGAAATAAGCCATGCGTTGCGGCACCGATAGGTCGGGCTCTTTCTCGAACCGCACAATGGAGCAGGCATAAGACTGGTCCACGGTCAGATAGGCGGCGAAGGCGCGCTGCCACATCGGTGCCGCACCCAGATAAGGTGTCAGCGATGCGGAGTACATCGCCATACGTAAATTCACCGCCAGCGCTGAGATTATGATAATCGCCGTCGGCGTGTTGTCCTGCAGCAGTTGTAATGCCGCAAACTGTGCCGCTCCGGCAAAAACGGTCGAAGTAAAAGCCATTGTCTGAACAATGGTTAGCCCGGCTTCGGTCGCGAATACACCAAACAACAGGCCAAAGGGCACGGCGACGAAGATAAAGGGTGTCCCGTCCCGAAAACCTTTCCAGAAGTATGACTTGGATGTGGCAGAGGCCATGGCTAAATCCTATGGTGATGCCAGCAGCAGTATCTGTCTTGGGAAGGGGTTGCAATTGGCCACGGAATTCGACCTGTCGGACTATCTTATCGCCCCTGAACCGGGCTCGGACCGCCTTACCCGGGCGGTTGAAGGTGTGGACCAGAACGGCGAGGCCAGCCAGATTTCGGTGGTTGAAGAACGCCCGTTGACGATCTTCCTCAATTCTCAGGAAATCGTGACGGCGATGACCATCGGCGACTATCCCGAATATCTGGCTTTGGGCTTCCTGCGCAATCAGGGGATGCTGTTGGCGGATGATGAGATTATCCGCGTGGACTATGACGACGATCTTGAAACCGTTGTTGTGCGAACAGCGCGTGAGACATCGTATGAGGATAAGCTTAAGAAGAAGACCCGCACCAGTGGTTGCGCTGTCGGCACCGTCTTTGGCGACATGATGGAGGGGCTTGAGGACGTGCAGCTACCGCAGGTGCAGGTGCGTACTTCGTGGCTGTACGATCTTGCTTCCAAGATCAATCGTACCCCGTCGCTTTATCTTGAGGCTGGCGCAATCCACGGCACGGTCCTTTGCCGCGAAAATCGCCCGCTGGTCTACATGGAGGATGTGGGTCGCCACAACGCCGTCGACAAGATCGCAGGCTGGATGCTGTCCGAGGATGAGACGGCGGAGGACAAGATTCTCTACACTACCGGTCGCCTGACTTCCGAGATGGTGATCAAAACGGCAATGATGGGTATTCCGGTTCTGGCGTCTCGCTCGGGCTTCACCGCCTGGGGTGTCGAAATCGCGCGCGAGGTTGGGTTGACGCTGATCGGTCGGATGCGCGGGCAGCGCTTCGTCTGCCTGTCGGGCGAAGATCGCCTGCTGCGCGACGTAGACCCGTCAACCGTTGCGGGTGAGGACAAAAAACATCGCCGGAAGAGTGCCAATGAATAACCTTCTCAAGAAACCGCTCGGCATCATTCTCGCAGGCGGGCAGGCAACCCGGATGGGCGGCGGTGACAAGGGCTTGCTGCAGATCGGTCGGCAAAGCCTGCTTTCTCATGTCATCGACCGCCTGTCCCCACAGGTAAACGGTCTTGCCCTGAACGCCAATGGCGACTCGGGAAGGTTTGCCGACCTGAACCTGCCAATCCTACCCGACACGATCGAAGGTTTCGCCGGGCCTCTGGCCGGTGTGCTGGCCGGGCTGGACTGGGCTGCAGAGCAGGGGGCGGACTGCATTGTGACAGCTGCCGCTGATACACCGTTCTTTCCGCACGACTTGGTGGCGCGACTGCAAGAGGCCGTGGAAGGGCAGAAGTATCCTCTGGTTTTGGCCACGACCCCACGCACGGGAGCTGAGGCGCTGAAATCCGGTGGGGGCAGGCGGGTCAATCGACACCCGACCTTCGGCCTCTGGCCCGTGGCGCTGCGCGACGATCTGCGTGCGGCGCTGACAGATGGGCTGCGCAAGGTGGTGCTGTGGACTGACAAGCATGACGGGCGAGAGGCGTTGTTCGATGCCGACCCGTTTGACCCGTTCTTCAATGTCAACACGCCAGAAGATCTGGACCGCGCCCGAATGTTGTTGGAGCAGGCATGAGGGTCTTTGGCGTCACCGGGTGGAAGAATGCCGGAAAGACAGGGTTGATGGAACGATTGGTGGCCGAGATCACAGGCCGGGGCTTTACGGTCTCGACGGTTAAACACGCGCATCACGGCGTCGATGTAGATCAGCCCGGCACCGACAGTCACCGCCACCGGATGGCAGGGGCCAGCGAAGTTCTGCTTGCCTCAGGTCAGCGCATTGCCGTGATGCAGGAGCTGCGCGGTGCACCAGAGCCTGCATTGGATGAACTGCTGTCACGGCTTTCACCGGTCGACCTCGTGCTGATCGAAGGCTTCAAGCGTGAAAACCACCCCAAGATCGAAGCGTTTCGGGTCGAGGCGGGCCATACGCTAATGGCCCCCGAGAACACGACCATACGTGCTGTAGCCAGCGACACTCCGCTGGATTTGGACCGCGCGGTTATTGATCTGAATGACACCACAGAAATTGCGGACTTCATCCTGAAAGAAGTCGGTTTGTGAACCTGTTCCAGACCTTTGCGATGGTGGATTGGTCTGGCGGAAACGACACCGGGCCGACCCCGCGCAAAGATGCGATCTGGGCCTGTATTGTGCGCGAAGGGTGCTTGTTGGAACCCGAATACCTGCGAAACAGGTTAGTTGCTGAACAGTGGCTTGAGGCCCTGATCCGCACCGAGCTTGATGCAGGACGCCGCCTGTTTCTGGGGTTCGATTTCCCGTTTGGTTATCCGGCCGGATTTGCCCGGGCGATGATGGGTGCGGACGATCCCCTGGCTTTGTGGGACTGGTTCGAACGGCATATTGAGGATACGCCTAAGGCGAACAACCGTTTTGATCTGGCAGGTCAGATCAACCTGAATTTCGGAGGCAACGGCCCGTTTTGGATGAACGGTCTGCGTCGTGACATCGACGGTCTGCCACGCACGAAATCCGACTATGCCAACCCCTTCCCGGACCGCCGTGTCGTGGAAACCCTGGCAAAGGGCAGCTTTACCTGCTGGCAGATGGCAGGCGCGGGGGCTGTTGGTGGACAGGTGATGATGGGGCTACCGGTTCTGAATCGGCTGCGTCATCGCTTTGCCGGGCAAGTCGCGGCCTGGCCTTTCCAGCCGCTGGGAACACCCGTCGCCTTTGTAGAGATCTGGCCATCTCTGACCCTTGGAGCGCCGCCAGCAGGGCGGATCAAGGATGCCTGGCAGGTCGAACAGGTTGCCTTGACTCTGTCACGTCTGTCAGAGAATGAGTTGAAAGCGCAATTGAATGTCTCAGCGGCAGAGGAAGGTTGGATATTGGGTGTAGCTCAGGACAAGCCGAACATAGCCCCACCCCCGTTGCGCAACGATTGCTTTGCGCTGCCCGCTGGGGTCGAGTGGACACCTGTGGATGAGGCTTTGACCTTTCTGCGCGACAGATTGCACCCGATCACATCTGTTGAAACGCTTGCACTGACCAAGGCGAGTGGGCGCATTCTGGCCGAGGATGTGATCGCCCAGCGTTCGAACCCGCCCCAGCCCAACACTGCGGTGGACGGGTTCGGGTTCGCAGGCCCCGTCCCAGTTGGCACGCAGGTCATGCCTCTGGTTGACGGGCGCGCGGCGGCGGGGATTCCATTTGAGGGTCACGTGCCCGAAGGTCGGGCTTTGCGTGTCCTGACGGGCGCGGCGCTGCCTGATGGGGTGGACACGGTTATTCTGGAAGAGGATGTCACGGTCAAAGATGGCCATATTGCCTTCCATGGCCCGCTGAAAAAGGGGGCCAACACACGGCGCGCGGGCGAAGATGTTGCGGCCGGTGACATGGCTTTGCCCGTCGGGCGTCGATTGACACCTGCCGATCTTGCGTTGCTGTCCGCTGTAGGAATCGCCGAGGTAAATGTGCGCAAGCCGCTGCGCGTGGCGGTGGTTTCAACCGGTGATGAGCTGGTCGAACCCGGAGACATTGCCGGTCCAGGGCAGATTTTCGACGCCAACCGCCCGATGTTGCTGTCATTGATCGAGCGGATTGGGTTCGTGCCCGTTGATATGGGGCGTGTTTCGGATGATCGGGATGCCTTGCGGGACCGGTTGGACCAGGCCGCAGGTCAGGCCGACGTGATTCTGACCAGCGGAGGTGCGTCTGCTGGCGACGAAGATCACGTGTCCGCCCTGTTGCGTGAAGCGGGGGCGATGCAGCACTGGCGGATTGCGTTAAAGCCGGGACGTCCGTTGGCCTTGGGCTTGTGGTCAGGCGTGCCGGTGTTTGGCCTGCCGGGCAACCCGGTGGCTGCCATGGTCTGCACGCTGATCTTTGCACGCCCCGCGCTGGGCCTGATGTCGGGCGAAGGTTGGGTGGAACCGCAAGGGTTCGAGGTGCCTGCCGCATTTGAGAAACGCAAGAAACCCGGCCGCCGTGAATACCTGCGTGCCCGGATGCGTAATGGGCGGGCCGAGGTGTTCCATTCGGAAGGATCGGGCCGGATCAGTGGGCTCAGCTGGGCCGAAGGCTTGGTCGAAATCGAAGATGGCGCGCGGCACATCAAGCCGGGCGACCCAGTACATTTCATACCGTACGGGAGCTTTGGTGATTGACCATCGCAATTTCACCCGGATTTGCTGACCAAGAGCGCGCGCAGGCAGCGGCGCTGTTCTGGCAGGCGTTCCGGGCCAAACTGAACAAGGTTATGGGCCCTGACGAAAAGGGTCTGGCCTTTTTTGAAACTGTATTGAACCCGGACTTTGCGCTGGTTGCGCGGGATGACACGGGCCGGATGCTGGGTCTGGCAGGGTTCAAGACGCGCGCTGGCGGTTTGGCCGGAGGCAGCGTGTCTGAACTCGCCGGGGTCTATGGCTGGTTTGGGGCCATTTGGCGCGCCCTTATTCTGAGCGTGCTGGAGCGTGAGTTGAAACCGGGTGTGTTCCAGATGGATGGCATCTTTGTCGCCGCCGAAGCACGTGGCAAGGGCGTGGGCACGGCCCTTTTGGGTGCCGTCAAGCAAGAGGCCTGCAACAGAGGAATGTCAGAGGTTCAGCTGGATGTGATTGACACAAACCCCCGCGCCCGTGCCTTGTATGAGCGTGAAGGGTTTCGGCCTGTTGGTGAAGAAAAAACCGGGCCACTAAAACACCTGTTCGGCTTCAGCATTGCGACGAAGATGTCCTGGCCGGTCGTAACTTCCTAGTCGAAGGTTCCGGCCACGCGGCCCAGCAACATGAACGCGCGCGCCGTGCGTGTTTCCCCCAGTGCGCTCAATTCCGCATCGCTTGCGGCGGGTTCGAACTCGGCCATCATCTTGTCGAAACGGCGTAGGAAATGATGGGCCGCGTCGCGGAAGATCGGATCCTGTTTCATCCGGGCTGCTGTCAGCGCCAGTGAAGACCTGTCGCGGACACCCCCCAACGCGGCGACGGCGCGGCCGCGTGTGCCTTGGGCGAATTGACGCCAGATTTCTGGCCGAGCCATATCAGGGCGTAGGTCATCCATATAGATGCCTTCTTGGCTCAGCAGGGTCAGAACATCCTGCGAAGCCTGGACAATCTGCGCTGTCTTGCGGTCTTTCAGCGCAATGCGCAGTGCATTGAACCCTTCGGTGTCATCCTGTGTTTCCGGAAAGTTCAGCGCACGGATGAAAACTGAGGTGCTGAGCGGCGGCGCAATCTCCTCCGCAGGCGTTCCCAGTTCGAGCGAGGTTTGGTCGCCTGGAGCGGAGGATTGCGCCGAGGCGGTCGTCGGAGCGGTGCGCTTGGTTGAGAATGTCGCCAGTGCGTTCTCCGTTTTCCGGGTGGCCGCTGCGATTTCGTCCAGCTTTTTTGCCACGGCAGGCTCATAGGTGCTGGAGGCACGCTGCTGCTGCGCAACGTAAGCCTGCCGAATGGCATCAATCGCCGTTTGCAGCCGTTCGCTTTCTTCGCGCATCACCCGGCTGGCACGCATTGCCGTGGCCGCGACCCAGATCATGGCCACGGGCATGAACATCGCCAGAAAGGTGACAATGAAGCCGCCGCTTTGACCCTGTTCCGGAAGCACCAGAAAAACAACCGACACCACCAGCCAGATCAGGCTGAGCACCAACGCGGCGATCTCAATTTCAGTGACAGCCGATGCCTTTGGGCGATCATAGATGCCCAGCGAGGTCGGTCTTTCTGTTTCCGGGTCAGGTTTGGGCCCCGACATGACATGCGCTCCGGTCAGGCGTACTCGATACTCAGAATTTCATAAGACCGCACGCCACCGGGCGTGCGTACTTCTACACTGTCCCCCTCGTCCTTGCCGATCAGGGCGCGGGCGATGGGAGATTTGATGTTCAGCAGGCCGTTTTCGATATTGGCCTCGTATTCACCAACAATCTGCCATGTCTTTTCTTCATCGGTGTCTTCGTCGACCAATGTAACTTTTGCGCCAAACTTGACTGCGCCGGTCAACTTGGCCGGGTCAATGACATCGGCAAGTGAAAGGATACCTTCCAGTTCCTTGATGCGCCCTTCAATGAAACCCTGCTTTTCGCGAGCCGAATGATATTCAGCGTTTTCCTTAAGGTCGCCCAGTTCGCGCGCCGATGCAATCGCCTCGATGATCGCCGGGCGTTCAACGGATTTGAGGTTCTTCAGCTCAGCCGCGAGCGCGGCATTGCCCGCAGGCGTCATTGGGATCTTTTCCATACTCTCTACGTCCACGCATAAATTGAGTCGCCCCGCCGCACAGAAGCGTCGGGGCGAATGTTAGGTTGACGAATACCTGACCCAAATGCCACGTGAATTGCAAGAGGTGACAGCGTCAGCAGCGATCAATTCGCGACTTCGCGCCGTTTTGATTTGGGATGCGGCCTGCGGCGATGATCGGGATGCCGCGACCTGCGCCAGCGCTGCGATGGGGTGCTGAGCCACAACATCTCAATCATATTGTACAACTTCAAACTCGATACCGTTGTCATCCCTGAAATAGAACCGACGTCCTGGTTCGTAGTCGGCATGGTTGTGGGGCTCGAATCCTGCTTTGCGCACTTTGGCTTCGGTGGCATCGATGTTTTCGACCAGTACTCCCACGTGGTTCAGCCCGCCGATCACATCATAGCTGCTTTCGTCTGACGGTCTTGGCTCATCAGGTTTGTACAGTGCCAGATATGTATGAGCGGAACCGACGTGAACAGTGTATCCGCCTGAAATTGCCGGGCCTTCCCAGCGGGTTTTCCAATCAAAGACCTTTTGCATCCAGGCAGCCGAAGCCTGCGGGTCGCGGACAGTGAAATTGGTATGTTCAAGCGTTGCCATCATGGGATCTCCTGTTTTTTGGCTTGCCACGACTCACCGTAATTTCTAAACCTAACTTTAGGTCAAGGTAATTTTTTGAGGCTTTGATGGCTGTTTCAGAGGGGCTTGCAATTGGCGCATTGGCCCGGCGCACCGGGTTGGCGGTATCGGCCATCCGGTACTATGAAGCGCAGGGTTTGATATCCCCGTGGCGCAACGCGGGTGGGCAGCGGCGTTATCAGCGGGCAGACATCCGGCGGCTGAGCTTTGTGATGATTGCGCAGCAGTTTGGCCTGACACTGCCTGAAATCCGTGAGGTTTTGTCGGGCCTGCCGGGAAGTCGCACGCCAACGCCGCAGGACTGGAAGGCCATTAGTGTGCAATTGCGCGCCCATCTGGATCAGCGAATCGATACTCTGATGCGGTTACGCGACAATCTGGATGGCTGCATCGGGTGCGGGTGCCTGAGCTTGCCGAAATGTGCGCTCTACAACCCAGATGACAGGGCAAAATCGCATGGTAGCGGTCCCAGATACCTGATGGGGGATGCGCCAGAGGCCTGATGTGTCGAATAGCGCCCTTGTTACGCCGTGTTTCGATTGACCAAAGTCTTTCCGAGCATGTAATCAGCCGTGAAACAAAATTGCGCAGATCAGGCGGTGACAGCGCCAAATCGGAAAGTTAGCTAGGGAGCCCGCGATGGCCGAGATTGAACGCGAAGCGATGGAATACGATGTGGTGATCGTGGGTGCAGGCCCCGCGGGCCTGTCTGCGGCCATTCGTCTGAAACAGCTGGATGCCGACCTGAACGTCGTGGTGCTGGAAAAGGGCTCGGAAGTTGGCGCGCACATCCTTTCGGGTGCGGTTCTTGATCCCTGCGGTCTGGATGCACTTATCCCGGACTGGAAAGAAAAAGGCGCACCGCTGAACGTGCCAGTTGAGGAAGACAACTTCTATATGCTGGGTGAAGCGGGCAAGATTCGCATCCCCAATTTCCCGATGCCGCCACTGATGAACAACCACGGCAACTATATCGTCTCGATGGGCAATGTCTGCCGCTGGATGGCCGAGCAAGCCGAAGAGTTGGGCGTCGAAATCTTCCCGGGCATGGCGTGCTCGGAAATGGTTTATGGCGACAATGGCGAAGTCAAAGGCGTGGTTGCCGGTGTCTTTGGTCTGGAAGCTGACGGCTCTTACGGCCCCAACACCGAGCCGGGCATGGAGTTGCACGGCAAATACGTCTTCCTGTCGGAAGGTGTGCGCGGTTCGCTGTCCAAAGAAGTCATTGCCAAGTATGACCTGTCTGCCGGTAAAGAGCCGCAGAAGTACGGCGTCGGAATGAAAGAGATCTGGGAGATCGACCCTGCCAAGCACAAGGAAGGCCGTGTCACGCACACCATGGGCTGGCCGCTGGGCAGCAATGCAGGTGGCGGGTCGTTCATCTATCACCTTGAAAACAATCAGGTGTATGTCGGTTTTGTGGTTCACCTGAACTACAAGAACCCGCACCTGTACCCCTACATGGAATTCCAGCGCTTCAAGCATCACCCGATGGTGGCCGAACTGCTGAAAGGCGGCAAGCGTGTCTCATACGGTGCCCGTGCGATCACCGAGGGCGGCTTTCAGTCGATGCCGAAACTGGTCGCTCCGGGTGTGGCGCTGCTGGGCTGCTCAGCCGGCATGGTCAACGTGCCGCGCATCAAGGGCAACCATAACGCAATGCTGTCCGGTAAAGCCGCAGCCGAGGCCGCGTTCGATGCGATCAAGGCCGATCGTTCGGGTGACGAACTGACCGCCTATGAAGCCGACGTGCGCGAAGGCGCGATTGGCAGCGACCTGAAGAAGGTACGCAACGTCAAGCCACTGTGGTCAAAATACGGCCTGACCGCCTCACTGGTGTTGGGCGGCATGGACATGTGGACCAACACGCTGGGCTTCTCGGTGTTGGGTACACTGGGCCATGGCAAGAACGACGCAGAGTCGACCGAGGATGCTAGCAAGCACCAGCCGATCGACTATCCGAAACCTGATGGTGTGCTGTCCTTCGACCGCCTGACCAACGTGTCTTTCGCGGCGACCAATCATGAGGAAAGCCAGCCCTGCCACCTGAAGCTGGCCGACCCCGAGATCCCGGTCAAAGTGAACTTGCCCAAGTTCGATGAACCGGCGCAGCGCTACTGCCCGGCGGGCGTATACGAGATGGTGGAGGATGAAAGCGGTCCGCGATTCGTCATTAACTTCCAGAACTGCGTGCACTGCAAAACCTGCGACATCAAGGATCCCAGCCAAAATATCACGTGGACAACGCCGCAGGGTGGGGACGGTCCGAACTACCCCAATATGTAAGCGAAAAAGCGGGCACTGGCAGGGTCGTGAAGGCTCTGCCATTGCCTCTTGCCAGCCAAAGCCCTAGCTTGAATGTCAGTCAACGATAGCAAGGCAGGATTTCGGTGGTTTCCCTCGTTCGTCGCGCGGCTTTGTCCGTGCTGCTCATGTCGTCGGTCGCAGTACCGGCTTACTCAGACTCGGGCGCAGGGTCATATTTGGCCGGGCGACAGGCAATCTACGAAAGTGATTATGCCGCAGCCGAGCGGTATTATGCCCAAGCCCTGAAGTTCGATTCCCAAAATCCCCTTTTGCTGGAAAGCGTTGTTGTGGCGCGCCTTGCATTGGGCGAGATCGAACGCGCATTGCCGATCGCCCAGCAGATCGAAGCAGCCAACCTGCCCAGCCAGGGCGCACGCATGGTGATTGCGGCCAATCTGATTGCAGATGGCAAGTATGACGTCCTTCTGGCCCGCGACCCTGAAACACAGGGTGTCGGGCCATTGGTGGACGGGTTGATGATCGCTTGGGCCCACTTGGCGCAGGGTGAGATGACAAAGGCGATGGAGCAGTTTGATGCCGTTGCCACGCAAGAGGGCCTGACGGAATTTGCGCTGTATCACAAGGCTATGGCTTTGGCCTCAATCGGCGATTTTGAAGGTGCCGAGGCGGTCTTTGCAGCCAATGACGGCGCGATTGCACGCTTTACGCGTCGGGCGGCTTTGGCACGAACCGAGGTCTTGTCGCAACTGGATCAGAACGAAGACGCAATTCAGTTCCTAGAAGATGTCTTCGTCGCAGGCAGCGACCCGACCATCGAAAACTATACCAGCCAGTTGGAGGCGGGTGAAACGTTGCCCTTTACCCATATCCGTTCTGCTCAGGATGGTATGGCCGAGGTTTTCTTTTCCGTTGGTGTCGCGCTGAACGCTGAGGCGTCGCCGGACTATGTTCTTCTTTACACACGATTGGCCAGTTTTCTGCGCCCAGGTCACGTGGATGCCATTCTGCTGAGCGCAGACCTACTTGACCAGCTGGAGCAATACGACCTGGCGGTTGCGGCCTATCGTACGGTTCCGGCGGACAGCAACGATCACCACGCGGCAGAGCTGGGTCGGGCCGAGGTTCTGGACCGCTCGGGTAAAACCGATGCTGCCGTCGAGGTGCTGCAAAACCTGGCAACGCAAGATCCTGACCTTCCGGGTGTGCATGTGGCATTGGCCGATCTGCAGCGGCGTCAGGAAAACTATCAGGCGGCAGTGACGTCTTATGACACGGCAATCGCGCTGACAGACAATGCGGCAGGGGGCAACTGGTTCTTGCACTATGCCCGCGGCATCAGCCACGAGCGGCTGAAACAGTGGGACGAGGCCGAAGCAGATTTCCGCCGTGCTCTTGAGCTGAACCCGGATCAGCCGCAAGTTCTGAATTATCTGGGCTATTCCCTTGTCGAGCGCAAAGAGAAACTGGACGAGGCGCTGGACATGATTCAACGCGCCGCCGCGGCCCGTCCGGACAGCGGTTACATTGTCGACAGCCTGGGCTGGGTCCTGTTCCGTCTGGGTCGCTATGACGAAGCTGTTGAGCAGATGGAGCGTGCCGTAGAGCTGATGCCGGTCGATCCGGTGGTGAATGACCATCTGGGCGATGTCTATTGGGCAGTGGGCCGGGCGCGTGAGGCCGAATTCCAGTGGAAACGGGCGCTGTCTTTTATCGACCCGGAAGATACCGATAGTGAGGCCGACCCGGATCGTATTAGGCGCAAGATCGAGGTGGGGCTGGATGCCGTGCTGGCCGAAGAAGGTGCCGAACCTTTGAAAGTCGCTAATGGAAATTGAGGCGTTTGCGCCCGCCAAGATCAACCTGACCCTGCATGTGACCGGTCGCCGGGACGACGGCTATCATTTGTTGGATTCGCTGGTGGTCTTTGCAGACATGGGCGATCAGCTGACATTTGAACCCGGACCTGCATTGTCCATGGATGTGCGCGGAGAGTTTTCCAATGGGGTTCCCACGGACGACCGCAATCTGGTGTGGAAAGCAGCCGAGGGCGTTGGTTGGACCGGGCATATCGAGCTCAGCAAATCTTTGCCCCACGGTGCGGGTATCGGGGGCGGTTCGTCGGATGCCGCTACCACACTTCGGACTTTGGCGGGGCAAGGCTTTGATGTTCCACCGAATTTGCCGTTGTCATTGGGGGCAGATGTGCCCGTCTGTCAGGCGGGCCGAGCGATCAGGATGCAGGGCATTGGTGACCGATTGGTTGATGTGAACCTTCCGCACCTGCCGGCCCTATTGGTCAACCCGAACATACCAGTGCCGACAGGCGCCGTTTTCAACGGGCTGGCGTCCAGAGACAATCCACCGATGCCAGAGTGTATCCCTGAATTCGAAAACGCTTACGATTGCGCCCAGTGGCTGCGCGAACAGCGAAACGATCTGGAGCAGCCTGCCGTGGCCGTTGCGCCCGAGATCGAGCAGGTTCTGGATGAGTTGAGCACGACCAATCGCGCCCTTGTGGCGCGCATGTCGGGGTCGGGGTCAACCTGCTTTGCGCTTTACCCGACGATGAAAGACGCACATTTCGCAGCTTATGAGATCGGCGCAGCCCATTCTGGTTGGTGGTGCCGCGCCACTCAGCTTAATTGAGGCGCGAGACCACGTAATCGGCCAGGTCACGCAGCAGGCTGCGAATCTCGTGATCAGGCAACAGGTCCAATGCGGCTTTGGCTTTCTTGACCCAACCCAAAGCGTCTTTCCGGGTTTCTTCAAGCGTGGCGTATTTTTCCATCAGCCGCAGCGCATGATCCAGATCGCCGTCCTGCTGACGACCCTTTTCAATGGTACGCTCCCAGAAGGTGCGCTCCTCGGGTGTGGCTTGAGCCACGGCCTTGATCACTGGAAGGGTCAGCTTGCGTTCGCGGAAATCATCGCCCACGTTCTTACCGGTTGCCTTGCTGTCGCCCTGATAGTCCAGCAGGTCGTCCGCAATCTGGAAAGCGATGCCCAATGAGTCACCGTAGTCGAACAGGGCTTTGACCTGTTCTTCCGACGCGCCAGCGATCACGCCGCCGACCTCGGTCGCAGCAGAGAACAACGCGGCTGTCTTGCCGCGTACAACCTGCAAATAAACGCTTTCATCCGTGCGCAGATCAGTTGCCGCCGTCATCTGCAACACTTCGCCTTCTGCAATGGTGGCCGAGGCGTTGGCCAGAATGTCCAATACCCGAAGTGAGCCGGTTTCGACCATCAGTTGGAAGCTACGCGAAAACAGGTAATCGCCGACCAGAACGCTGGATTTGTTATCCCACAGCAGATTTGCGGTTGGACGACCGCGTCGTTTATCGCTTTCGTCCACCACGTCGTCATGCAGCAGGGTCGCGGTGTGAATAAATTCAACAGTAGCGGCAAGGCGCACATGGTGGTCGCCAGCATAGCCAAACAGATGCGCGGCGGCCAATGTCAGCATTGGACGCAGACGCTTTCCACCCGCTTCAACAAGATGCTGAGTCACCTCGGGGATACGCGGCGCGTGGTCCGACGCCATCCGTGTGCGGATCAGGCCATTCACGGCCTCCATCTCACCCGCCAACAGTTCAGCGAGGCGCTCATGCGGTTTTGAGATCATGTCGACGGTCATCACACTCCTGATACAAGGCTCGACTTCCGCCTCGCCTTGCCCTTACATCCATCCCCATGAAAGAACTACTGCGCAGTACCGATCCGACAATCCTGGCCTTTGCATCCGCTCTCCTTGAGGGCGAGGATATAGACTGCTTTCAGATGGACGTAAATATGAGCATCCTCGAAGGTGGTATCGGAATCTTCCCCCGGCGCCTCATGGTTCGGGCCGAAGACCTGACTCGGGCCGAGCGTGTAATGCGCGATAATGAGATTCCGCTGGGCCGATGACCCGCTTTGATGACAAAGAATTGACCTGCAACGATTTCCTGGGTGGCCAGATTCGTATGTTGCAACCCGTGTCGGGGTATCGCGCCGGGTTAGACCCGGTTTTGCTGGCTGCGTCTGTTCCTGCTAAGGCCGGGCAGTCCGTATTGGAACTGGGATGTGGTGCCGGAGCGGCCATTCTGTGTCTGTCGGCACGGGTTCCCGGCCTTCATTTGACAGGTATCGAATTGCAACAGGCTTATGCCGATCTGGCGCGCCGGAACGCGGAGATCAACAGTGTGGAACTGGATTTGATTGAGGCAGACCTATCCGCTTTGCCGGCCGAGATCCGGCAGCGCCAGTTCGATCACGTCATTGCCAATCCCCCCTATTACCGCGCCGGAGCGCATAGTCGCGCCCGCGACGCTGGCCGAAGCATTGCTTTGGGGGAAGACACCCCCTTGCATGACTGGATTACTGTTGCGGCCAAACGTCTGGCCCCGCAAGGGTATCTGCATATGGTCCAGAAGGCAGATCGCCTGCCGGACATGATAGTGGCCTGTGCGGGCAAACTGGGCTCGGTTGAAGTGTTGCCGCTCTGCGCACGCGCAGGTCGAGAGGCCGAACTGGTCATATTGCGGGCTCGCAAGGGGGGGCGTGCGGCATTTCGCCTCCATGCGCCATTGATTTTGCACGCGGGCGAGCACCACGAAACAGATGGCGAAAGCTATACCGAGCAGGTTTCCGCAGTTCTTCGGCAGGCCGCCCCGTTGCCCCGGTTCTGACGTCCATCGGCAATGACCAGCCTATTTTGTCGGATTTATTTCAGATTCTGTGCTTGTGCAGCGTGACAGGGTGGAAACGATGTGGTCAACTTCTTACGTGACATACAGACACGTAAACAAGGAGGATCGCAATGAGCGTGAGCGCACATCTGACGGAACTGAAGAAAAAGCACGAATCTCTCGGTCTCGAAGTGGAACAAGCCCAACGCTCGCCGGGCATTGATGATCTCCATATAGCTCAGTTAAAGAAACAGAAGCTCAAACTCAAAGAAGAGATCGAACGCCTGTCCGCTTAAGCTTTCAGGCTGGCGCGGGCCGCGATCAAGGCCCCGCCAGTGATCAGAAAGGCCGCAATCGCCAGACCCCAGGATGGGGCGGTGATTCCGGCGACCACCAAAGCAAGGGTCGACAATAACGGGGCCGCATAAGATGAGGTTCCGAGGATTTGAATGTCGCCTTGCTTGACCCCAATATCCCAAACATAAAACGCCGCTCCGACAGGCCCCAGGCCAAGCGCCAGAACCGAGACCCAGCCAAGAGTTGTGTCTGGAAATACCGTGTCTTCCAAAGCCAGATGTAGCAGGCCAGACGCCAGCGCGGCTGCAAGGCAAAATACCGCGACCGAACTGGTTGGTGTATCACCCAGTTTGCGCGACAGGACGGAATAGCCCGACCATGTCAGCGCGCAGAGCAGGGCCAATGCGTATCCGGGCAAGTGTTGTGCCTGAAAACCTGCCCCGCCGCCGCCTGCGATGATCACAGCAGCCCCTGCAAAGCCAAGACAGGCCCCGATCAGATGCCCGATGCGCAGATGTTCACCCGGAAGCAGTCCCGACATAAGCACGATGAGCAGAGGCCAGAGATAGGCGATCAACCCAGCCTCGGCCGCGGGGGCCATGCGCAGGGCTGAAAAATACAGCGCGTGATAGCCAAACAGACCCAAAGTACCAAACAGGTAAGTGGTCCAGGGAACCTTTTTCAAACCGCTCAACCCGCCGGTTGCCGTCGCCCAGATCAGACCCAAAGCGCCGCCGATCGTAAAGCATATTGTGTTCAGCAGAAGAGGCGGAGTGGGCGCAGACCCGACAGTGAACAACGCAAGTAGGGACCACAGTAAAACGGCCACAAAACCGATAGCCGTTGCATGCATTTTTGTCATAGGGGGGAAACCTCTTCAATCGGTATGATTTTGAACTCATCCGATATATGCGCGGTTTTTTCAATTTCAGTCAGGAACCAATCGCGAAAAGCCGCGATTTGAGGTTTTTTCTCGGCCCCCGGAAGGCACAAGAACCGGAACCGACCTTTGGTTTCCAAGGCTGTTTTGAACGGCGCAACCAATCGGCCTTCGGTCAGATCCTTGAGAATCATGGCGCGCCGCCCAAGTGCCACGCCAACACCGGCGACGGCAGCATCGATCGCGTGATCGGCATTGGAAAAATGCGCGCCATGGGTTGGGGTGAAATCGATGCCCACGGCGCGGAACCAGGCAGGCCAGTCGCAGGGCGGGGTTAGAAAGCTGATCGACTCGTCATGGATCAAAGGGGCTTTTTGCAGGCTATCCGGAGTGGGGAATTGTTCCGCCAATTCCGGGGTCATGACAGGGGTCAGCCATTCCTTTCGCACAGGAACAGAGTACAACCCTTCGTCTGCCGCGTTGCCGAAACGGATGGCGACATCCACGTCGTCCCGCTCAAGGTCCATGTTGCGCAGCGTGGCCGAGAATTTCAGATCGATTTCAGGATGTGCTCGGGCGAACTCGTACAGCCGTGGGGCCAGCCATTTGGCCGTCAGCGCGGGACCTGCGGTAACGGTCAGGCTGTTGTTGTCTTCTTGCCTTCGCACTGCGCGCCACGCGGATTGCAATGTTGCAAAGCCTTCAGACGCGCCAGGAGCAAGAGCGCGACCTGCCTCGGTCAGTTCAACGGCGCGGTTCAAACGGCGAAACAGCGGTCGCCCCAGATGTTCCTCAAGCGATTTGATCTGAAAGGACAGGGCGGCTGGCGTTACATGCAATTCCTCTGCCGCCTTCGCGAAAGACATGTGCCGGGCCGCGGCGTCAAACGCACGGAGCGCGGTCAGCGGTGGAAGATAGTCACTCATAGTGAAGTAAATCTTAACTGAAGGTCCAAGAAAGCTCGTTTGTCGGCTTGTAATTAGAAGCACATATTCGCATCAGGTCAAGCAAATCTAAGTTGAAACAAGGAGACGGCCATGATCGAGATGACGACAAATCCCGCCGCCCAGATGGCGATCCTGCGCGCCCATCAAGAGCGCAGCCAGGTGGTCTGGCAGTTTTGGGGATGGATTTTCGGTTCCCGCTGATCGCTGCGCGCGCGATCTTACGGGATAAGAAAGGGCCGGTCCAAATGGACCGGCCCGTTTTTTCTTCTGATATACGGATCAGACGAAGAACTGCGCACCGTTGGCCGAGATGGTCGAGCCGTTGATGAACTGCGAGTCATCCGAGGCCAGGAACGCAACACAGCGCGCGATTTCTTCAGGCTCACCCAAACGTCCAGCCGGGATCTGGCCGATGATGGCCTCGCGGACCTTTTCGGGCACTGCCATAACCATTTCGGTTGCGATGTAGCCGGGGCAGATCGCGTTGGCGGTGATGCCTGCACGTGCGCCTTCCTGCGCCAGAGACTTCACAATACCCAGATCACCTGCTTTGGTCGCGGCATAGTTTACTTGCGCGAACTGGCCTTTCTGACCGTTGATCGAACTGATGACGATCACGCGACCAAACTTGCGCTCGCGCATGCCAGGCCAAACAGGGTGCACGGTGTTGAACACTCCGGTCAGATTGGTGTCGATCACGTCTTTCCACTGATCGGGCGTCATTTTGTGGAATGGTGCATCGCGGGTGATGCCTGCGTTGGCGACAACGATATCGATGGGGCCAACTTCGGCCTCCACTTTCTCGATGCCTGCTTTGGATTCGTCATAATCGGCGACGTTCCACTTGTAGGTCTTGATACCGGTCTCTTCGGTGAACTTCGCGGCGGCTTCGTCATTCCCTGCATAGGTGGCCGCAACATTGTACCCTTCGGCCTTGAGCGCCTTGGAAATTGCTGCGCCGATGCCGCGGGAACCGCCGGTAACGAGTGCTGTACGTGCCATTTATGACTCCTCCAATTTCAGTTGTCTTGATAATGCTGTTACTTTGAGAGGTGATCTTGCGCAATATTGTTTCGTCATTATTCTTCGGATTCCGAATGGCAATATCGTCGCATCAAAGGGGCAATACCCCAATGTAACAAAAAAGGGCGTCCAGCGGACGCCCTTTTCTATTTGGTTTTTGGAACACTTAGTCGCGCTCCACACACAGGGCGACACCCATGCCGCCACCGATGCACAAGGTCGCCAGACCTTTCTTCGCGTTGCGGCGCTTCATTTCGAACAGAAGCGTGTTCAGAACGCGGCAGCCCGAGGCGCCGATCGGGTGGCCAATCGCAATCGCGCCGCCGTTGACGTTCACGATTGAAGGATCCCAACCCATGTCCTTGTTTACAGCGCAGGCTTGCGCGGCAAAGGCTTCGTTGGCTTCGACCAGATCCAGATCGTCAACCGACCAGCCTGCCTTTTCCAGCGCCTTGCGCGAGGCATAGATCGGGCCTACGCCCATGATCGACGGGTCCAGACCTGCAGTTGCATAAGATGCGATGCGGGCCAGGGGTTCGATCCCGCGCTTTTCCGCGTTTTCAGCGGACATCAGCAGGGTCGCGGCGGCACCGTCATTCAAGCCCGACGCGTTGGCGGCGGTCACCGAACCGTCTTTGGCGAAAGCCGGACGCAGCTTTGCCATGGCATCCATTGTTGCGCCGTGACGGATGTACTCGTCCTTGTCCATCACGATGTCACCCTTGCGGGTCTTGATGGTGAAGGGCACGATCTCATCCGCGAAATTGCCTGCTTTTTGAGCGGCTTCGGCCTTGTTCTGCGAGGCAACAGCGAATTCATCCTGCATGTCGCGGCTGATCTGCCATTTTTCGGCAACATTCTCGGCAGTCTGGCCCATGTGGTAGCCGTTGAAAGCATCCCACAAACCGTCGCGGATCATTGTGTCGATATACTTCATATCGCCCATCTTGTGGCCAGCGCGCAAAGCGGCGGCGTGGGGTGACAGAGTCATGTTTTCCTGACCACCGGCAGCGACGATCTCGGCATCGCCCAACTGAATGTGCTGTGCGCCAAGGGCCACGGCGCGCAGGCCCGAACCACAAACCTGGTTGATCCCCCAGGCCGCGCTTTCCTGCGGCAGGCCGGCGTTGATATGGGCCTGACGGGCAGGGTTCTGGCCTTGGGCGGCTGTTAGAACCTGCCCCAAAATGGTTTCGCTGACTTCGCCTTTCTCTACTCCGGCGCGTTCGACAACTGCCTCCAGGACGGCAGCGCCCAGATCATGTGCAGGGGTGTTCGCAAACGAACCACCAAAGCTGCCGACACCTGTGCGTGCGGCGGATGCGATTACTACGTTGGTCATATGATCAGTCCTTTACCGTCATGGGCCAGCGGAATGTCTGACGGCGCAGGCCGAGAGGAGCCCTCTCGAAACAAGAGCGCCCCGTGATCCCCCGCTCAAGTACCCATGCAATAGCGTAATGCTGCACTTGCAGCAACGGTCAGCTTGTCTCAGCGTCAATTGAGGAAAACACTTTCCCGATTAAACAGGGTTAAGTCCCTGACTTTGATATTTTTTCCTGGTTCCAGGGGGCCGAGACGCTGGGCGCGCCATACAGGTAGCCTTGCAGGCAATCCACACCAACGGACATCAGGAACGCCGCATCCTCTTGAGTTTCGACCGATTCGGCAGTGACCAGAATCTCAAACTCCCGTGCCACCGCGATCAAGGCGCGCACCAGTGTCTGATTGTCGGGATTGTTACTGATGCCCCGAACAAATTGACCGTCGATCTTGGCGGCATCGAAAAAAAACTCACGAAAGTGACGGAAACTGAAATTGCTGGCACCAAAATCGTCAAGTGCAAAGGCGATACCGCGATCCTGTAGGCGATCCATAAAGTCGATGACCAATTCGGGCACCTGCATCGCCGAGCTTTCAGATATTTCAAGGATCAGCCGCTCACCCAGTGCGGAGTCCCGCTTGAGGAACCGATCAAGAATAGCCGACCATTTCGAATATCCGATCGATCGCGCCGACATATTGATCGACAGACGAATCTCAGGGTTCCGCACCAGAGTTCGCAGCCCAAACTCCAGCGCAACACAATCCAGGTCCCGGCCAATGGGGGTATTCTCAACCTGTGGCATGAACTCGCGCGCAGGGATGACCCGCCCCGTTTCATCTAGGACGCGAATGAACCCTTCGTAAAACGCAATACCATGCGGAGGATGTGTTTGCACGACGGGCTGAAAAGCCAGCTTGCACTGTTTGTGTTTCACCGCATCGGTTGCCATCTGAACAACCGAACGATCACGGGTCGACACCGCAGCGTTCAGCGGGTTTTCCGATCCATCGGGCAGATTAGCGAGTTTCTTGTTTCCCATAGCGCCGATTCCCATGTGCCCGTGACAGTTGGTTTGTCCAGGGCAGGTGTTTCGACACAGTTTCGGGGTAAACAGATGAATCTGCGGTTAAGGTGCCAGCAGTTTCAGGAATTATCGAGAGGTGTTCCAAGCGCGGGCAAGGGACGATGCTGCACTCAACACAGCTCCTATGGCGCCTGACAACATCAGGGCAAAGCCCAACACGATCCACACAGGTGCAGCGCCATTCAATGCTGCAAACATCGCGAGCAAAAGGCCGGATAACCCGAAATAGGTAGAAATCACTGCCAAACGGTTCATATCGACCCTCGTTCACTCTTTGACCACAGTTGAGTGTCGATATGGCCCGTAAGGCCTAATTTTCAAGGGGTATTGCGGGTGCCGCAGCCTGTATCAAACACGTTCTGCCTGTCCGCTGGGCAGTTTAGTGTCGAATTGTTCAAATCCGGGCGTTCCGCGATCTTCTGGATGGTGGGCCAGATGTTTGGCCTTGATCTGTTCCGAGCTGTCGCGGCTGCCATCGTGACTGTATCCCGGCGGAGCAAAGCAATAAGCCAACCGTTGACGCAGTGTCAGACCGGGTTGGATCGCATCACGCCAGATGCCTACCCATTCGTGAAAGGCCACACGCAGCGGGTTGAAGGTACCGATATTGTGAACCAGCCCGAAATCGACGCGGTCGTTTTCCTGTTCTGGCACGAAAGTACTGAACATCTTGTCCCAGATGATGAAGACACCCGCGTAATTGCAATCCAGATACCGTGCATTTCGGCCGTGATGGGCGCGGTGATGGCTGGGTGTGTTCATAACGGCCTCGAACCAGCGGGGCATCTTTCCGATGGCTTCGGTGTGGATCCAGAACTGATAGATCAGGTTCAATCCGCCTACAAACAGAACCATGGCTGGATGGAACCCGATCAGGATCAATGGCGCGCGCACAACCATCATGAGCGTAAAGGTATAAGTCCAGGGCTGCCGCAGAGCGGTTGTCAGGTTGTAATGTTGCGAGCTGTGGTGGTTGACGTGGTTGGCCCAAACCCAGCGGATGCGATGGCCAAAACGATGCACCCAGTAATAGCGGAAATCGTCCAGCACAAAGCACAGGATGATCACTGGGATCGAAGTTCCCAAATCAAGCGGTGTGATCTGCCACAGCCACATAAAAAAGCCATAGGCGATAAAGCCCAGCAAAAACCCGGACGCAATATTGCCCGCGCCCATGATCAGCGAGGTCACTGCATCACGCGTCTCGTACCGCCCGCCTTTGCCCTTGACGGCGATCCACAAGAACTCTGCCAAAATCGCAGCCACAAAAAAGGGAACCGCCCATTGAACGGCATCGGGGAAACTGATCTGATCTGTCATTCGGGCTCCATCAGGTGACGCCAGTGCGCGCGCTCTATTTCGTCCAGGCGGATGAGGGTGCCAGGGGTGCCGAAGTCATGAAACTGGATCTCAAAACCTTCGGGGTGCTCGATCCAGTCGAAATCCAGCAGATGACGGGCCACGGTATCGGCGCCAAACGACCACAGCAGCCCTGCGCCGGTTTCTGTGCGCACCAGCGCAGCGTGACGGTCATTCGAGACCGTGACATCAATGATGGTGTCGTCCGGTGCGTGTCGCAACCATTGATCGCGTGCGGTTTCGGGTGTCAGCACGAAAGGTTCCGACCGACCCGTCAGATGTAAAAGCAGTGTGATCCCGGCGATTCCTCCGACCACCAGAATCAATAGAATTTCCAAGGGCATCCCATCCTCCTGCGGATACCCTGCAAAGACGTGTTGAGGCTGTCAAAGGTGGCGTTGCGTCAGGTACGTTCCAGACGTTCAAGGATTTCATATTGGACAACGCGCTGAACGAAGGGCACCAACCCATCAGGGCCCGAGGCCCGATCCTTGAGGTGGATGCAGATATCCGGACGGCGGGCAGCAATGATGCCTACCACTTCGCCGCGGACCGTGTCGTCCAGACCCGCCCCCAAAATGGCACAGGCAATCCGAGGCTCAGCATCCAACTGCTTTCTGACTTCGTCCGTGTCGTGCGCACCCAGCCATTGAATCGGCAGGTGATCCAGTTGCCGTGCTACATCCCCAATCACATTTGGCAACCGTCCGATTAGCAGTACGACAGGTTTCATCGTTGCCTCCTTTCCAATGGGCATACAAAACCGGCCCGTTTCGGGCTTGTTCCACTATAGCACATTTGGAATCGGGCTTCGTGACTAGTTCGAAATCGTCATGGCTGTGGCCTTACCTTTGCCCTTCTCGCGGGTGAAGGTTACCTGATTGCCGTCGATCGAGACTTTCTGACAATCTTCAGGAAGTTGATTTTTGCCTATGACGACGTTTCTGCAAAAGTATCTTTTGTTCCAAACCCAGGCACCGACGACTTTTCCGTTTTTTCCTGTGTCACCCGTGATCTTCCCGTCTGCTGAAACAATTAGCCATGTACTACCGCTCACAAGCTTCTTGCCTACAATGGTTTCCATGAATTGTTGTTTCTTCTTAATGTCTTTGGCATCAGCCACAGACGTTAGTCCGGTGACAAGACATGCAGCAACAGCCAGATTGAAAATGAGTTTCATAAACTATCCTCCCACGCTTTAAGCGCGAGACGGTACCATAATTCTGCAAATTTTTCTAATCGTGTTAACTTTCTGCGCCAACAAGCGTCGAGATGATCGCCTTGGCGCTGTCAGAATTCCATTCGGCATCGCCGATCAGGCGGGCGATTTCCTGACCTTCAGGGTTCAGGATGACCGTGATCGGCAGCGCAATTACCCCGAACTCACGCGCGGCAGCCGAGCTGGGGTCCTGATGGCGGGGCAGGTTGGCAATGCCATTCTCTTCAAAGAATTTCTTGATACCGGCAGGTGAGTTGCGACCCGTGGCCAATGTCAGGACCTGAAACTTGTCGCCGCCGAATTCTTCCTGAAGCTCAGCAATCTGAGGCATTTCCTTGCGGCAAGGTGCACACCACGTGGCCCAGAAATTCAGCAGCACATATTTGCCCTCATAATCCGCAAGCGTGCCAACACCGCCATCGTCCTCCAGCTGGAATTCGATCGATTTGGCGGGTTTGGGTTCCTTGTGCAGGATCAAACGCTTCAGGCTGTCTTCCCGCAGCGGGGCGAGTGTCTCGGCATCGGTCGCTAATGCGGCGTTTGCACCCAGCGCAAGGGCCATATAAAGGGGGATCAGACGAAATAGGCGCATATCAACTCCGGGTTTTCTTACATGACCGATCAATCTTCGAACCAGATGTGGGGCGGCCGCTTTGCCGCCGGTCCAGACGCGATCATGGAGGCAATCAATGCCTCGATCGGGTTCGATCAGCGGATGGCAGCCCAGGACATCGCAGGCTCGCGCGCCCATGCCGCCATGCTGGCTGCCACAGGCGTTATAAGTGATAGTGATGCGCAGGCTATTCGGGAAGGGCTGCTCACCGTTTTGTCAGAAATCCAGAACGGAGAGTTTCAGTTCTCGACCGCGCTGGAAGACATTCACATGAATGTCGAGGCGCGGCTGAAAGAAGTGGTTGGTGAGCCCGCAGGCCGTCTGCACACGGGTCGGTCGCGCAACGACCAAGTGGCGACCGATTTCAAACTCTGGGTCCGTGATCAGCTGGACGCGGCAGAATCCGGCCTTTTGGCTCTGATCCGCGCGCTTTTGGCGCAGGCTCAGGCGGGGGCCGATTGGGTGATGCCCGGCTTTACCCACCTGCAAACAGCGCAGCCAGTGACATGGGGCCACCACATGATGGCCTATGTCGAGATGTTTGGCCGCGACCTGTCGCGCGTCCGCGATGCGCGCACGCGCATGAACGAATCCCCGCTGGGCGCTGCGGCCCTGGCCGGAACGTCATTTCCCATCGACCGCCACATGACGGCTGAGGCGCTGGGCTTTGACCGCCCTGCTGCAAACTCGCTGGATGCTGTCAGCGACCGCGACTTTGCGTTGGAATTCTTGTCGACCGCCTCGATCTGTGCCGTCCACCTGTCGCGGTTTGCCGAAGAGCTGGTGATCTGGTCCTCGGCCCAGTTCCGGTTTGTGACGCTGTCCGACCGCTTTTCGACCGGCTCATCCATCATGCCACAGAAGAAAAACCCCGACGCGGCAGAGCTGATCCGCGCCAAGGTGGGGCGTATCTATGGGGCCAACACAGCGCTGATGATGGTGATGAAGGGGCTGCCGCTGGCCTATTCCAAGGATATGCAGGAAGACAAAGAGCAGGTCTTTGACGCGGCCGACAACTGGATGCTGGCGCTGGCCGCGATGGAGGGCATGGTCAAGGACATGACCGCCAATCAGGACAGTCTGGCTGCGGCTGCGGGGTCTGGTTTCTCGACCGCGACCGATCTGGCCGACTGGCTGGTGCGGGTTTTGGGCCTGCCTTTCCGCGATGCCCATCACGTGACCGGTTCGCTGGTGGCGATGGCCGAAAGCAAAGTCTGCGACCTGCCTGATCTGACGCTTGAGGATATGCAATCGGTTCACACAGAAATCACCGACGACGTCTATTCTGTTCTTACCGTGCAAAATTCGGTAAACTCGCGCCAGTCTTACGGCGGTACGGCCCCAGATCAGGTGCGTGCCCAGGTCGAACGATGGAAGGCGATGATGTGATGTCTGCGCTGCGTGCAATCCTGATTATTGTCACCGGCCTCACGCTGGCCGGTTGCGGGGCTGATGGCGAGCCAGTTCAACCCACAGCGCCACAACCCACAGTCAGTGCAACCATCGGGGTTGGCTCAAGCGGTGCCTATGTCGGCGGAGGAGTAGGCCTGAGCCGTGGGCCGCTTGGAATTTATCTTGGTTTCTGACCAGTCTTGGTATTGCGGACCCACCCGGGAAACGCCACGTTGCGCCAGAGTGCCAACGCACGTGACATCAAAAGAAAAGATGCTGAAATGAGAACAATAGGACTGGTACTGGTGCTTTCGGTGCTGGCAGCGTGTGAACCGTCTTCATCGAGACGACCAGAGCCTGCGGTCGAACCTAGGCAGTCCGGCAGTGGCATATCGATCTCGGGCTATGGCCGGGTTGGGGTATCGACCCGAAATTAACCGGGTCGAGGGATTCGGAATCCATTGATTTTAAGCTGTCTTCTGGTCTAAGCGCGCAGGCATGGATCATTTTCTTTACCGCGACGGCGCGCTTTTCGCCGAAGATGTCCCTGTCTCCGAAATCGCAGCCGCGGTCGGAACGCCGTTTTATGTCTATTCCACGGCGACTTTGCTGCGGCATTTCCAGTTGTTCGATGATGCGCTCGAAGGTACGGACCACCTTGTCTGTTACGCGATGAAGGCAGCCAGCAATCAGGCGATCCTGAAAACGCTGGCGCAGGCGGGCGCGGGAATGGATGTGGTCTCGGGCGGGGAGTATCTGCGGGCCAAGGCGGCAGGTGTTCCGGGTAACAAGATCGTTTTCTCGGGCGTGGGCAAAACAGCCGATGAGATTCGCACCGCGCTGACTGGTGGCATCCGCCAGTTTAACGTCGAATCCGAGCCAGAGATGGACGTGATCAACGCCGTTGCACTGGAACTGGGCGTTGTCGCGCCGATCACTGTTCGGGTGAACCCGGATGTGGACGCCAAGACCCACGCCAAGATCGCAACCGGCAAGTCCGAAAACAAGTTCGGCATCCCGATTGCCCGTGCCTCAGAGGTTTATGCCCACGCCGCCAGCCTGCCGGGGTTGGAGGTGATCGGCATTGACGTCCATATCGGCTCGCAACTGACCGAGCTTGAACCGTTCGAACTGGCCTATACCAAGGTTGCAGAGCTGACGGAACAATTGCGCGCCAAAGGTCACAATATTCGCCGCCTCGATCTGGGGGGCGGGTTGGGCATCCCCTACACGCGCTCGAATGACGCGCCGCCGCTACCGGTGGAATACGGCGCCCTGATCAAGAAAACACTCGGTCATCTGGGCTGCGAGATCGAAATCGAGCCGGGTCGCCTTATCGCAGGCAATGCCGGGTTGATGGTCAGCAAGGTGATTTATGTGAAGTCGGGGGAAGGTCGCGATTTCCTGATCCTCGACGGAGCCATGAACGACCTGATCCGCCCTGCGATGTATGAGGCACACCACGACATCGTTGCGGTGCAGGAACCGGCTGCCGGGGTCGAACAGCAACCTTATGACATCGTGGGTCCGGTGTGCGAATCGGGCGATACTTTCGCCAAGCAACGTAATATGCCACCATTGAAGTCGGGCGACCTGATCGCCTTCCGCAGCGCGGGTGCGTATGGCGCGGTTATGGCCAGTGAATACAACACACGCCCCCTGATCCCCGAAGTTCTGGTCAATGGTGATCAATTTGCAGTCATTCGTGAACGGCCAAGCTTTGACGAAATCATAAACCGCGATACCATACCATCGTGGCTTTGACGCGATAATCGCGCGGGCCCAACCCGGAGGCCCGCCTTGACCAACAGATCGAACCTGCCCATTCCGCGCCTGTCCCTGTGGTTGACCCACATGGGTATGGTGGCTGAACAGGTATTGCGGGCGTTTTGGCCACTGTTCTCGATCCTTATGGTCCTGCTGGCGGCGTTGATGCTGGGGCTGCAAGACCAACTGGCTGTTGAGGTCGTTTGGGGCGCGGGTGCACTTTCGTTAATTTCAATTGTCGTTGCGGGTGTTTTGGGGCTGAGAAAACTCAACCTGCCCTCTCGCGCAGATGCGCTCATGCGGTTGGATGAGACATTGCCCGGTCGTCCGATCCAGGCCCTTCTGGATGATCAGGCGATTGGTTCAACAGATCGGGATTCGGTTGCGTTGTGGCAGGCCCATAAAGCCCGAATGGCACAACGCGCTGCGGCAGCTGAACCAGCCAAACCTGATCTTAGGCTGGCCTCGCGTGATCCTTACGCGCTGCGCTATGCGGCGTTATTGGCCTTTGTCGTGGCGATTCTGTTTGGCTCTTTGTGGCGTGTGGGGTCGGTGGCCGATATGGCACCGGGAAGCGCGGATGCAGGGCAAGGTCCGACCTGGGAAGGATGGGTTGAACCCCCAAGATATACGGGCCTGCCAACGTTGTATCTTGCTGATCAGGCCGATACAGAGCTGTCAGTCCCGAAAGGCAGCCGCATTACATTGCGGATGTATGGTGAGGTCGGCGCGCATAGCCTGACCGAAAACAGCTCTGTCATGGGTACCGAGGTCGCAACCGATCCCGAACAGGAATTTGTAGCCGAGCGTTCTGGCCAGATGCGTATCGAAGGTCCCGCTGGCCGCGAATGGGCCGTGCAAGTCATCGATGATGCAACACCGAAGATCGCAGTTGCGGGATCCGCCGAGGCAGAGGCAGGCGGTCAAATGAAGCTGCCCTTTGTCGCCAGCGACGATTATGGCATCGTTTCGGGCTCGGCCCGGATCGAATTGGATCTGGTATCGGTAGATCGCCGTCATGGTCTGACGATCAAACCCGAACCACGACAGGTGATAGAAGTCGAATTGCCGATGCCGATCACCGGCGACCGCGCGGATTTCAGCGAAGACCTGATCGAGGATTTTTCGCAGCACCCTTGGGCCCATCTGCCGGTGAAGATTACTTTGATGGCCGTGGATGCGGCTGATCAGCAATCGGCGTCAGAACCATACATGACGGCTCTTCCGGCCCGTCGGTTCTTTGATCCGCTGGCGGCGGCGGTGATTGAACAGCGGCGGGACCTGCTTTGGTCTCGGTCCAACGCGCCGCGTGTGGCCCAGCTGTTGCGGGCGGTCTCTCACTTGCCAGAGGATCTGTTTCGGTCTGACACCGCCTACCTGCGCTTGCGTGTGGCCTTGCGGCGGCTGGAAGCTTTCCAGACTTACGGAGCGTTGAACCCTGAGCAGCAGGATGAGATCGCACAGGCCTTGTGGGACCTTGCTGTGTTGATCGAAGACGGCACACTGGCGGACGCCCTGGAACGGATGCGTCGTGCGCAGGAGCGTTTGACCGAAGCGATGCAGAACGGGGCCAGCGACGAAGAAATCGCTGAGCTTATGCAAGAGCTGCGCGAAGCCACGCAAGACTACCTGCAGCAATTGCAGCGTCTTGCCCAGCAAAACGGTCAGGAAGGTGAAAATCAGCCCGGACAGAGTGGCGAGTCCCTTCAGATGACGCAGGATGACCTGCAGCGCATGATGGACCGCATTCAGGAACTGATGGAACAGGGCCGCATGGCCGAGGCGCAGCAGGCGCTGGAAGAGTTCCAGCAGATGATGGAAAACATGCGCGTGACTCAAGGACAGGGGCAAGGGCAACAGTCCGAGGGTCAGCAGGCGATGGAAGGTCTGGCTGAAACTCTGCGCGAACAACAAGGGCTAAGCGATCAGGCGTTCCGCGACTTGCAGGAACAGTTTAACCCGGGGGCTCAATCTGGCGAAAGTCAGGGTAATGAAGGCCGCAATGGCGGGCTGGGCCGAGGGCAAAGCCACGAAGGTCAGGGTGGTCAGGGCCAAGGCTCGGATCAAACCGGAGAGGGTCAGCAAGGGCAAGGAACACTGGCAGACCGTCAGCAGGCCCTGCGCAACGAACTGAGCCGCCAACAGCAAAACCTGCCCGGCGCAGGAACGCCTGAAGGGGACGCCGCTCGGGATTCGCTTGGCCGGGCCGGGCGCGCCATGGACGAGGCGGAGCAAGCCCTGCGTGGTGATGATCTGGCCGAAGCCATCGACCGTCAGTCTGAGGCCATGGAAGCGCTGCGCGAAGGACTGCGCTCACTGGGCGAGGCTATGGCCCAGAACCAGCAGAACCAGCCGGGTCAGGGCGCGCAGGAAGGTGAGGCGCAAGCCAATAATCGCGATCCTCTGGGTCGAAACCCCGGGGCCGGTGGTTCAATTTCAACTGACGAGAACCTGCTGCAAGGTGAAGACGTCTATCGCCGGGCGCGCGAGTTGCTGGATGAAATCCGCCGCCGGAGCGGAGAAACGGACCGCCCCGAGATCGAGCTGGAATACCTCAAGCGTCTATTGGAGCGGTTCTAAACCTCAGTTCTGAGCTCCGGCCTGAGCTTCAAGCCAAATCCGCGCCTGATCCACCAGAGACACATACGAGCTGAGCAGCGGGTCGGCCTGTGGTACGGCCTCGCTGATCCGTTGTGCATTGCCGTAGATCAGATACAGAACCACGCCGATGATCAGCATCAGCGCAAATCCGCGCAGGAACCCGCCTGATTTGCGGGGCGGCGTGGAATCTTCCGCTTCGGTCGCGCGCATACTGGAATTGATCGCCTCGACATCCGGCAGCGCGTCTTTTTGCCCGGCATCAACTGCGGTTTCCGAGGCTTCGGGTCGCTTGGGTTTGACCTTGGGTTCTGGCGGTTGGTCCAACCCCAGATCAGGCTGGCTTTCCAGATTGCCGCCTTCCTGCGCACGCAACTCCGACTCTCGCGCAGCTTCTTCTTTTAGAATGTTGGCGACGGCAGGGTCGACATTGCCTGTGGCAGCAGCGGTGTCCGTAACCTCGGCGGTGGCCTCTTCCACAATCTCAGGTTCTTCTGCCGGCTGATCCGCTTCTTCGACCTTTTCCTGTGCTGGCGGTTCGGCGTCTTCAACCGGCGCGGCAGCCGGTTCTTCCGGGTGCTTGGGCTGAAACCAGGTCTGATCGCAGTTCGAGCATTGCACGTCGCGACCTTCTTCTGGGATAACCTCGTCAGGTACTTCGTACTGCGCACCGCAATTCGGACATGTAAGACGCATACTGCCTCCTCGGCCGGCCGAAGGGCCGATAATAGTTTTTTCAAGGATGATATTCCGTTAAGACCCGTCAGCAAAGGGCGTTTTCGGTTTCATCGGTCAAGTGTCACCAATTGGACTCGGTAGAGCCATTGAATCCGCCACCCTGCTCGGGCAAGAAGAGCGGCAAATAATGGGGGCACGTGTGATCGAGCTGGAAAATGTCAGCTACACCTACGGTGGCGGCGAATTGCTGAGCGATGTTTCGGTTCAATTGCAGCCGGGGTCGTTTCACTTTCTGACCGGACCGTCGGGGGCAGGTAAAACAACGCTGCTCAAGCTATGCTATGGGGCCTTGCTGCCAACTTCGGGGCGACTGAGTGTGTTTGATCAGGACATTTCGTCCCTTGATCGGGATCAGTTGGCCGTGCTGCGCCGACGTGTTGGTGTGGTGCATCAGGATTGTCAGTTTCTGGACCACATGACGCTAGCGGAAAACGTCGCCTTGCCATTGATGGTTTCTGGGCGTTCGGAAGCGTCAGAACAGGACAATCTGACCGAACTGCTCAGCTGGGTGGGTCTTGGCGCGCGGCTTGAAGCGCATCCGCCTGAATTGTCCGGTGGCGAGCGTCAACGCGCCGCCTTGGCCCGTGCTGTTATCCTGTCGCCGGATGTCGTGTTGGCGGACGAGCCCACCGGCAATGTCGATTGGGAGATGTCCCAGCGCCTGCTGCGCCTGTTGGTCGAACTGAACCGCATGGGCAAGACGGTATTGATCGCAACCCACGACATGAGCCTTATCCGCGCAGCCAAAAGCCAGGTTCAGGCGCGCGTGTTACGGATATCTCAGCGCAAGCTGCAATTGGCGGGGGCTGACCTATGACCGGCCCTGAAGTGAACACTTTGTTGCGTGGAGATACGCGGGCGAACCGCGTTGTTCCCCCAACCGGATACACCGCTCATCTAACCTTGTTTGTGGCCGGAGCCATGGCATTTCTGGCGGTGTTTGCATTGGCGCTGGCGCTTGCGTCCGGTCGGATTGCCGACCGCTGGGCCTCGGAACTGGCGGGGGCCGCAACCCTGCGGATCAATGCTCCGGCAGAGCAGCTCGCCGCGCAGACCGAAGCCGCCTTATCGGTGCTCAGCCAGACGCCCGGCGTGGCGTCGGCGCGCGCCTTAAGCGCCGCGGAACAAGCCGCGTTGCTGTCGCCGTGGTTCGGACCAGACCTGCCCCTGGAGACTTTACCTATCCCGCAGCTCATCGAAATCACCGAAGGTGAGCCGGGAATGGATGTGATGGGCTTGCGCTTGCGTCTGGGTGCCGAAGTGCCGGGCGCGGTGCTGGATGATCACACGCGATGGCGCGAACCTCTTGTCGAAGCAGCAATGTCACTACGGCGCTTGGGGTGGATCTCGATCCTGCTGATCGGGGGGGCGACGGCGGCAATGATTACGCTCGCGGCAAACGCATCTCTGGCGGCAAATGCGCAGATCATCGAAGTTTTGCGTCTGGTCGGCGCGCGCGACGGGTTTATAGCTGGGGCTTTTGTCCGGCGCTTTACCTATCGCGCCTTTTTCGGGGCATTGGTTGGGACCTTGCTGGGGATGACGGGCGTTTTGCTATTGCCCGAAGCATCAGATGCCGGCGGGTTTCTGACCGGGGTTGGCTTTCAGGGCACGGATTGGTTACTGCCGGTTCTCATCCCGATCCTGGGCGCGGCTGTTGCCTTTTTCGCCACCTGGGCTGCGGCCCGTCGCAAGTTGAAGGAGCTTTCCTGATGATGGCTATTCAATGGGTCCGTTCGTTGATCTTCATGATCGTGATCTACGCCTGGATGCTGATCCTTGGCATCGTCTTCCTGCCTTATGCACTGTTTTCCAAGCGTGGCGCCGCACTGGCCTGCCGGACCTACGCACGCAACACCATGTGGTTGGCAGGTTGGATGGTTGGCATCCGCTGTGAAGTTCGCGGAAAACCACCGACCAACGAAGTGGTCATCGCGGCGAAACACCAATCGTTTCTCGATATCATCATGATTTTCAGCGCTATTCCGCATGGCAAATTCATCATGAAGCGAGAGCTTCTGTGGACTCCGGTAATCGGATTGTATGCTCGACGACTTGGCTGCATTCCGGTCAATCGCGGCAAGCGTGGCGCGGCTGTGGCCAAGATGGTCAAGGATGTTTCGAAAGAGTTCTCGGAACCCGGGCAACTTGTGATCTACCCACAGGGGACACGTGTGGCACCGGGTGCAACGAAACCCTACAAGGTTGGGACTGCCGTTTTGTACGAAGGTCTTGGGTTTCCTTGCGTTCCGGTTGCGACAAATGCCGGGGTTTTCTGGCCCCGAACGGGTGTACTGCGCAAACCCGGCCTTGCGATCGTGGATTTTCTTGAGCCAATCGAACCCGGCGTTGAGCGCGACGATTTTCTTGGCCGATTGGAAGACGTGATCGAAACACGCTCGAATAAGCTGATGCGCCAAGTGGGGTTTGATCCAGATGGAGTACATTGACGACGTAACAGCGCTGGAAGCACTGTATGGCGCGCCCGGCGCACCATCCTTGCGAAAGGTCGTGCATCGACTGACGCCGCTCTATCGCCAGTGGATTATGGCATCGCGTCTTTGTGTGCTGAGTACTGTCGGTCCGGAAGGTGTGGATGGCAGCCCCCGAGGCGACGACGGCCCGGTTGTGCTGGAACTGGATGAGCGGAGGCTGGTTGTGCCGGATTGGCGTGGCAACAACCGGCTAGATTCGCTGCGGAATATCGTGCGAGACCCGCGTGTTGCGCTGATGTTTTTTGTTCCTGGTTCCAATAATGTCGTCCGAGTGAATGGGATGGGCCGGGTAACGGCGGATGATGGTTTGAGGCGACAATTCGAGAAGGGCGGCAAGCGCCCCGCGACGGTCATTGTTGTTGAGATCGCCGAGATTTATAGCCAATGCGCGCGTGCTCTGATGCGTGCAGGTACCTGGACCAGCGAGGATGAAAGTGGCGCCCTGCCAACGATTGGGCAACTTTTGTCCGAGGCGTCAGAAGGCGAAGAAGGCGGCGCGCAGTATGATAGTGAATGGGCTGCGCGCGCCGCCAAAACGATGTGGTAGACGAAACATGCTGCTGCGGTTTCAAACCGCGGCTGCTCCGATCCTGGAAACCTTTTCGATCCAGCGGTCTACGCTTCCCGGTTTGGGATAACTCGCGCCTGCGAAATAGGTGAAACGGGTTGGTTTGAAGCCGACAAATCCAAGGATCTGATCCCGAACCTGTCGGATAAGAGCTTGCCGATAGATCAGCCGCATAAACCAGCCCGGTGTGTCTGACGTCAGGATGACGCGTGCAGTCCGCCCTGTCAGCATGGGGGCAGGGAACCCGATCTTTGTAGTATTGCGCGTGTCGAAAGTTCGGCCAGGGATGAACGTTCGGTCGATCAATCCCTTGAGTTTTGCCGGAAGGCCGCCCCACCACATCGGGGTGGTCAGAACCAGGTGATCACTCCATTCAAAGTCTTGCAACACTTGTTCCAGAACCGGCTCAAGTGGTTTGAAATCGTGATAGTTGCCATGACCAAAATCAAAATCGAACTGCAGATCGCTCAGATGAACCATTCGGACGTCGTGCCCGTTTTTTAGGGCGGCGTCTCGATATGTTTCGGCAAAGGTGCGGGACAGACTGCTGTCTGCCGGGTGTCCGTCGAGGATGAGGATTTTCTTGGGTTGCATCGTGATTCTCCTAAAAATGACCACGGTCAATTAGTAGGGCAGAAAAATGACCACGGTCAATATTAAATTTGACCACGGTCAAAAACTGTGCGATTGAGCGGTATGCAGAAGACGATTCAGAATCGTACAATCAAAACCCGCGCCAAGCTTCTCTCGGCTGCTGAGGCTGTTATCCAAAGTGATGGCTACCAAGCTTTGCGAGTGGAAGAAGTGGTAAAGGCGGCGGGTGTCGCCAAGGGCACTTTCTTTGCGCATTTCAACGACAAGGATGCGCTTATGGAAATCCTGATCGGTGAAAGATTGAATGCGTGTCTGGATCAGGCCGAAGCCGGAATACCGCCAAAAACCGTTCCTGAGATCATCGCTGCACTTGAACCGGCGCACAGCTTCATGACGTCCGAGCGATACGTATTCGATCTGTTGATCAGGTATTCCGGCGCGACGGCTATCGCAGACATAGGCCCGATTGCCTATTGCTTTGAGCGATACTTCCGTGTCGTGATGCTGTGGCTTGAAGCTGCTGACATGCGCAAGGACGTGCCATCCGAGCTTTTGGCCGAAGGTGTGCAGGCTTTTGCCATTCAGGCCATGTCGTTGACGTTTTGCGCGTTGCATTCAGCAACGACATTCACCGACAGGCTCGAGACTTATTTGGATGCGTGGCTGACCCCGACAGGCTGATGGGTTGCCGGGGTCAAAATTCTTAGCTGTGAATCGGACCGTCCCCGCAAGCCAACGCGGCCTCGCGTACTGCCTCTGAATAGGTGGGGTGCGCGTGGCAAGTCAGGGCCAGATCTTCAGCCGAAGCACCGAATTCCATCGCAACGCAAACCTCGTGGATCAGATCACCAGCGGCCGGGCCGATGATATGTGCGCCCAGAATGCGGTCGGTTTCCTTGTCGGCGAGTATTTTTACGAACCCATCAGAGGCAAAGTTCGCCTTGGCGCGCCCATTCCCCATGAACATGAACTTGCCAGCCTTATAGGCGCGGCCCTGTTCCTTGAGTGTCGCTTCGGTTTCACCCACATTGGCAACCTCGGGCCAAGTATAGATCACTCCCGGAATGACGCCGTAATTTACATGGCCATGCTTACCTGCAACCTGTTCGGCTGCGGCCATGCCCTCGTCTTCGGCTTTGTGCGCCAGCATCGGACCTTCGGTTACGTCGCCAATGGCATAGATGCCCGGCATGTTGGTTTGCCAGTCGGTACCCACCTTGATCTGGCCGCGTGGAGTCATCTCAACACCCAAGGCATCCAGCCCCAACCCGTCGGAATAAGGCTTGCGTCCGGTGGCGACCAGCACGGTATCAGCGTCGATCACATGCTCGCTGTCATCCTTGAGCAGCTTGTACGTCACCTTAGCCTTGGTCTTGGTGGCTTCGGTTTTTTGCACCGCCGCGCCCATGACAAACTTTAGACCCTGTTTCTTGAGAATACGCAGGAACGTCTTCTGTACCTCGGGGTCCATGCCAGGTGTGATTTCCTTGAGGAACTCGATCACCGTGACCTCGGCACCGAGCCGCTGATAGACCGAGCCGAGCTCAAGCCCGATCACACCTGCGCCGATGACGACCATTTTCTTCGGAATCTTGCCCAGCGACAGTGCCCCGGTCGAGGTCACAACGACCTTTTCATCCACGTCTACACCCGGCAGCGAAGATGGCTCGGAGCCCGAAGCAATGATGATGTTCTTGGTGGCGTGGACCTCGTCACCCACTTTGACCTGACCAGCGGCAGGGATTGATCCCCAGCCTTTCAGCCAGTCGATCTTGTTCTTTTTGAACAGGAACTCGATGCCCTTGGTGTTGCCGTCGATCACCTCGTCCTTATAGGTCTGCATCTGTTTCCAATCGACCGACGGGCTTTTGCCCTTCAGGCCCATCTTGGCAAAGTTATGCTCGGCCTCGTGCAACTGATGGCTGGCGTGCAGCAGCGCTTTGGACGGGATGCAGCCCACGTTCAGACAAGTGCCGCCGAGCGTCTCGCGCCCCTCGACCACAGCGGTTTTCAGGCCCAGTTGGGCACAGCGGATGGCGCAGACATAGCCACCGGGACCGGCACCGATTACAATAACGTCATAGTTTGCCATGGAAAATCTCCTTGAGAATTCGGGCTGCTGCAGGGCGGGAACCTCTGAACAGGATATGGACTGGTGGTCTCACAACAACACCACCAAAAGCATGAGGGTGGTGGCGAAAAACCCGACGAACCAAACGACGCTGCGCCAGGGTTTCCAACCAAAATAGTGCGCAGGAACATACAGCACGCGCGCGACCAGATAGGCCCAAGCGCAGGCGGCCGTCAGCGCGCTGTCTTTGCCTGACACGGTGACAACAACGCAAGCGACCGCAAACAGGATCAGCCCTTCGAAATGGTTGTTGAGGGCCCGGTATAGGCGGGCGGTCCCATCCGAGAGCTGATCCTCCAAAGATCCACCCAACCTGGCACTGTCACGGGGTGACATGGTTTTGCCCGTGCCCAACTCCAGGTTTGCAGGGACGGCCATAAGAACAAACTGCAAGACCTGTAGAAGGGCCGCCAAAGTCAGTGCTGTCAGTTCTGCGTTCATTACAAGACGCCGCATTGGAGTTTGATGTGTATGACGGCAGGGCGCAGAAGCAGATGTGTCACCGCTTGCGCTCTGCCATCGCGTTTAGACAGGTGTCAGAACCTTGGTCTGAATATGCGCCACACCGCCGCGTTCGTGGTGCATGGCCAATTCTTCAGATTCGATAAAGTTCTGTGCGCGGTCCAGATCGGTGATTTCGAACAACGCCACCGCGTGGTCCTTCTGCTCCGGATCTCGCCAGATGTGAAGGTCGCGGATACCCGCGGCCTTGCGCATTGGTTTGTCCTCGCGGAACACTTTCAACCAAACGTCGAAATCGGCCACATCGGCCTGCCACAGTACATGTGTCGCCATTTTACAGATCCATCAGTAGGCGGCGCGGATCTTCCAGCGCCTCTTTCACGCGAACAAGGAACGTCACCGCGCCTTTGCCGTCAACAATCCGGTGATCATAGGACAGGGCCAGATACATCATCGGGCGGATCTTGATCTCACCATTGATGACCATCGGGCGGTCCTGGATCTTGTGCATCCCCAGAATGCCCGACTGCGGTGGGTTCAGGATCGGTGACGACATCAGCGAGCCATAGACACCTCCGTTCGAGATTGTGAACGTACCGCCCTGCATCTCGGCCATCGAAAGCTTGCCGTCACGGGCGCGCTTGCCCTTTTCGGCGATGGCTTTTTCGATCGCAGCAAAGGACATTGAGTCCGCATCGCGGATCACCGGAACCACCAGACCCTGAGGCGTGCCAGCAGCAACGCCCATATGGACGAAGTTTTTGTACACGATGTCGGTGCCGTCGATCTCGGCGTTGACCTCGGGAACTTCTTTCAGCGCATGGCAGCAGGCTTTGGTGAAGAAAGACATGAAGCCCAGACGCGCGCCGTGCTTCTTTTCGAACTGGTCCTTGTACTGGTTGCGCAGCGCCATCACCTCGGTCATGTCCACCTCGTTATAGGTGGTCAGGATCGCAGCTGTGTTCTGTGCATCCTTGAGACGCTTGGCGATGGTTTGACGCAGACGGGTCATGCGCACGCGTTCTTCGCGTGCTTCATCTTCGGCTGCAACAGGTGCGCGTGGCGCTTGGGCAACGGGCGCAGCCGCTGCAGGTGCCGGGGCCGCAGCCGTCGCCACGGCTTTTGCAACGTCTTCCTTCATGATGCGGCCATCGCGACCTGTGCCGGTGACTTGATCGGCGGACAACCCGGCCTCTGCCATCGCTTTTTCGGCGGATGGAGCGTTTGCCACGTCCTTGCCGGTGCTTGCTGCAGCCGGAGGAGCCGCCGGAGCGGGTGCGGGCGCAGCACCTGCGGCAGCGCCAGAGATTACAGCCAGCTTAGCAGTTGCATCCACAGTGGCACCTTCCGGCGCGACGATTTCGGCCAGAACGCCCGAAGCCGGGGCCGGTACTTCAACCGACACTTTGTCGGTTTCCAGCTCACACAACATCTCGTCCTGTGCGACGCTGTCGCCGACTTGTTTGAACCAGGTCGAGACGGTGGCTTCAGTGACAGATTCACCGAGTGTAGGCACCATCACATCAACCGACCCGCCAGTCGCAGCGGGCGAAGCTGCCGGAGCTGCCGCCGCCGCTGGGGCGGGGGCCGCGCCCTCGCCAGCCGTAATGGTGGCCAGCAGAGCATCGGCACCAACGGTATCGCCCTCGGCGGCTACAATCTCACCCATCACACCGGCAGAGGGAGAGGGCACTTCGACCGTGACCTTGTCAGTCTCCAGCTCACACAGCATCTCGTCCACGGCGACCGCATCACCGGGTTTTTTGAACCATGTTGCGACAGTGGCTTCGGTGACAGACTCGCCAAGCGTGGGAACACGAACTTCAATCGTCATCGCTTACTTTCCTTCGATGCTTAGCGCTTCGTTAACCAGCGCTTCTTGTTGGGCTTTGTGTTGGCTGGCCAGACCCGTCGCGGGCGAGGCCGATGTTGCGCGACCAGCATAAGCCGGACGAGTGTGTTTTGCGCCGATACGGGACAGAACCCATTCGATATTGGGTTCGATAAAGGTCCACGCACCCTGGTTCTTGGGCTCTTCCTGACACCAGACCATTTCGGCATTCTTGAACCGTTCGAGCTCGTTGATCAGCGAGTGGGCCGGGAAGGGATAAAACTGTTCGATCCGCATCAGGTAGACGTCGTCGATTCCACGTGCATCGCGTTCCTCCAGCAGGTCAAAATAGACTTTCCCGGAACACATCACGACGCGTTTGATCTTCTCGTCTGCCACCAGCTTGGTATCAGAGTTACCTTTCTGCGCATCATCCCAAAGCACTCGGTGGAAGCTGGACCCGGTGGTGAAATCCTCCGCCGTGCTGACTGCCAGTTTGTGGCGCAGCAGCGATTTTGGTGTCACCAGGATCAGCGGCTTGCGGAAGGTGCGGTGCAGCTGCCGACGCAGGATATGGAAATAGTTCGCAGGCGTTGTACAGTTAGCCACGATCCAGTTGTCTTGACCGCACATCTGCAGGAACCGCTCCAGTCGCGCCGACGAGTGTTCAGGGCCTTGCCCTTCGAACCCGTGCGGCAGCAGGTTTACCAGACCTGACATCCGCAGCCATTTTGACTCACCCGAGCTGATGAACTGGTCGAACATGATCTGCGCTCCGTTGGCGAAATCGCCAAATTGCGCCTCCCACAGAACCAGCGCGTTGGGTTCGGCCAGCGAGTAGCCGTATTCAAATCCAAGAACCGCGTACTCTGACAGCATCGAGTCGATTACTTCGTAATGCGACTGACCCGCACGAATGTTGTTCAGCGGGTAATACCGTTCTTCGGTTTCCTGGTGGATGAACCCCGAATGGCGTTGGCTGAAGGTGCCACGCGTGGCGTCCTGCCCGGCCAGACGTACCGGGTACCCCTCGGTCAGCAACGACCCAAAGGCCAGAGCCTCGCCGGTGGCCCAGTCAAAGCCCGTACCGGTTTCAAACATCTGCTTTTTGTGCTCAAGCAGACGACCGACTGTCTTGTGCATGGCAAATCCGCCTGGTGCGCGGGTCAGCGCACCGCCAATTTCGGCCAGAGTGTCCGGCGTGATCGCGGTCTCGCCGCGCATGTATTCGTCTTTGTTCTTGTCCAGATGCGACCAGCGCCCATCCAGCCAGTCGGCCTTGTTGGGCTTATAGTCTTTTCCGGCTTCGAATTCATCGTTCAGATGCGCCTGGAAGGTGGCCTTCATGTCCTCGATCTCACCCTCGGGGATCAGTCCGTCCTTGACGAGGCGCTCGGTGTACAAAGACAGCGTGGTTTTGTGCGTCTTGATCTTCTTGTACATGATCGGGTTGGTGAACATGGGCTCGTCGCCCTCGTTGTGACCAAACCGGCGGTAGCAGAAGATATCCAGAACCACGTCCTTGTGGAATTTCTGACGGAACTCGGTCGCCACTTTGGCCGCATGGACCACGGCCTCTGGGTCATCACCGTTCACGTGGAAGATCGGTGCTTCAACCATCAGCGCGATATCCGTCGGATAAGGGCTGGAGCGCGAGAAGTGCGGCGCGGTGGTGAACCCGATCTGGTTGTTCACAACGATATGCATGGTCCCGCCGGTGCGATGCCCGCGCAGACCGCTCAGACCAAAGCCTTCGGCCACAACACCCTGACCGGCAAACGCCGCGTCCCCGTGCAGCAGAATGGCCATTGCCTTGGTGCGATCAGTATCACCAAGCTGATCCTGCTTGGCGCGAACTTTGCCTAGAACCACCGGGTTCACCGCCTCAAGGTGTGAGGGGTTGGCGGTCAGCGACAGGTGCACAGAGTTGCCGTCGAATTCGCGGTCGCTGGAGGCCCCAAGGTGGTATTTCACGTCACCCGAGCCATCCACTTCGTCCGGCTTGAAACTACCACCCTGAAATTCATTAAAAATGGCGCGATACGGCTTGCGCATCACGTTGGCCAGTATGTTCAGACGACCCCGGTGCGGCATCCCAATCACGATGTCGCTAAGGCCAAGCGCGCCACCGCGTTTGATGATCTGTTCCATCGCGGGGATCAGAGCTTCACCGCCGTCCAGACCAAAGCGCTTGGTGCCCATGTATTTGACATGCAGGAATTTCTCGAAACCTTCGGCCTCGACCATCTTGTTCAGGATCGCCTTGCGGCCTTCCTTGGTGAAGGCGATTTCCTTGCCATAGCCCTCGATCCGCTCTTTCAGCCACGCTGCCTCTTCCGGGTTCGAGATATGCATGTATTGCAGCGCGAAGGTGCCACAATACGTCCGCTTCACGATCTCGACGATCTGCCGCATTGAGGCGACCTGAAGTCCCAAGACGTTGTCGATAAAGATCGGGCGATCCATGTCGGTGTCGGTGAAGCCATAAGTCTTGGGGTCGAGCTCAGGGTGATTAGTTGCCGCGCGCATGCCAAGCGGGTCCAGATCAGCGGCCAGATGCCCCCGAATACGATAGGCCCGGATCAGCATCAGCGCCCGCAAACTGTCCAGTACCGCGCGCTTGATCTGGTCATCACTGACCTCAACACCCTTTGCCTCGGCCTTGTCCTTGATCTTCTTGCCCGCCGCTTTGGCATCAATCTCGGCCCATTCCCCGGTCAGGGCACCGGTCAGATCGTCGGCAGGCACCGGGGGCCAGTCGGTGCGCGCCCAGGACGGCCCCTCGGCTTCGCGTTGCACATCCGGCGCGGCGTCGCCCATGGCCCTGAAGAACTCGACCCAGGCAGCGTCTACTGCACCGGGGTTCTTGGTGTATTGGGCATAAAGTTGCTCCAGGTATTCGGCATTATGCCCCTGCATGAAGCTCGAGGCATGAAAGGCAGAGTTGGGCGAGTGTTCGGTCATTGGGCTACCTCTGTTGGGTTGGGACCGTATTGATTGGCACCTGGTTGGCTGGGGCGGGTCAGCCACCACAGAACCAGAAGGGGCGACACAAACAGAACGATAAGTGTCGGAATGACGATCAGCAATGTTGCGCGGGTAAACAATATGTCGAGCGTTCCGCCATGGAACTGGCTGGCAAGGCCGATACCAAAGATCAGAACGGCAAAGGCCCCAACAATCAGCAGGATCGGCAGCAGGGCATACAGCCCACTGCGCCCTGTATCGTGCATACGCCGGAACGCGACCGCCAGATGCGGGAAGAACACGATCAGACCGACGATGCTCTGCACCGGTTGGCGGGACGTAGCGGTGATGGATTTGACCTCGTCGCTTTCTGTGATCGCGACCTGAGTGAAGAACTGCCAGTCGATGATCCCTGCGATGAAGCTCCAGATCACGATGAAAAGAAAAAAGAACCAGTATTCGGGGCGCGAGGCACGGCCCGAGAAGGTGAAGAACTTGGAGAAACAGGTGCGGATGGCGTCAGAGAAGGTCATGCGGGCACATCTCCACATGGCACGCCAAATCGATTAATCTTGGGCTCAGACGCAACAAGCATCATTCCTACGATGTTTGCTGTTACCATCACACTCGCTACGAGTGCCGCCAGAAAAACTGACCCTAGGGTCAGGAATGCTAAGATCAGCCACAAAATCGGCCCACCTATCAGCAAACTAAACCCCAAGAAGACCTGATATCCGAGCCAGACGAGGATAATCAATAGGAAAGGATACACGGCCTGGTGACACTCCTCGCCAGCATCCTGTAGCCGTCGGCTCATAGCAGAGAGCAAAGGGAGAGAGGCCGCCATCACCAAAAGCAACTGCCCAATTCCCCAGCTCAAGGAAACGCTCCATTCAAGGCTCATTGCTACAGCTGCAGGCAGCATAGCGGCCACTGGCGCGAACCACCAAAACTCGGCGCGGGGAGCCCTGCCCGAGAAGACGAGCGCTTTTAGAAAACCAAACGATATGGCTTGTTTAGGTCCCATCAAGGCCATCCTGCCCAGCGACACTGCCAGGCAGCGCCCGACCGCTCCCATGGGCGGGCGCTTCGCACCCACCCGCGGACGGGCGCTGCCCTCAGCACATATGTGCAAGGGACAGTCACAGTTTACCCAATCGCTTCCAGCACAGCCTCACCCAGCTGCGCCGGGCTTTCGGCCACGACGATACCGGCCGAGCGCATGGCTTCGATCTTGTCCTCGGCACCGCCTTTGCCACCGGCGACAATAGCGCCCGCGTGGCCCATGCGGCGGCCCGGAGGGGCTGTGCGGCCTGCGATGAAACCAGCGGTCGGCTTCTTGCGGCCTTTCTTGGCCTCATCCGCCAGGAACTGTGCGGCTTCTTCCTCGGCTGACCCACCGATCTCACCGATCATAATGATCGAGTGGGTCTCGTCATCGGCCAGGAACCATTCCAGCACATCGATATGCTCGGTGCCTTTGATCGGGTCGCCGCCGATGCCCACGCAGGTGGACTGGCCCAGACCCACGTCGGTGGTCTGCTTGACCGCCTCATAGGTCAAGGTGCCCGAACGCGACACAACGCCGACCGAGCCACGCTTGTGGATGTGGCCGGGCATAATGCCGATCTTGCAGGCGTCGGGAGTGATGACACCGGGGCAGTTGGGGCCGATCAGGCGCGAGCTTGAGCCTTCCAGCGCGCGCTTCACCTTCATCATGTCCAGAACCGGGATGCCTTCGGTGATGCAGACGATCACTTCCATCTCGGCATCAATCGCTTCGAGGATCGAATCCGCAGCAAACGGCGGCGGAACATAGATCACCGAGGCATTGGCTTCGGTCACATGCTTGGCCTCGTGGACCGAGTTGAACACGGGCAGGTCAAGATGGGTCATCCCGCCTTTGCCGGGGGTCACGCCGCCGACCATCTTGGTGCCATAGGCGATGGCCTGTTCAGAGTGGAATGTGCCCTGCGAGCCGGTAAAGCCCTGACAGATCACTTTGGTATTTTCGTCGATGAGGACTGCCATTTGTCTAAATTTCCTCGGTTTTTTGAGTTTTCATTTGTTCGCCCACTAGATTACTTGCCCAAGAAGGCACAGCGGGAGAAGTTTGATTTGTAGTGTCTCGGATTCCAATGGTGCTGACAGTGCAGCCTACGGCATACAGGAAAATGAAGACGGAGATTATGAAGACAAAACCATTGAAGTACACCATTCCGTCAGTTGCAGAAATGTTGTTCCTGCCTTCATAAATAACCGTGGCTCCAAAGACGATAAGCGAGACAAGAGTTGGCGTATGTATTGCACAAACATGCGCAGCAAAGCGTGCTCTGCTTTTGTCCAGCTTTGTCCCACGCCCTGTGTCACCATTTCGATTGTGGTAGTCCCAATAAGGGACCCAAGCGCCCAGATGGATAAACGACGTGTTAAGGTCAGTTCTTATGTAGTTGGCTAAAGCTTCAAGTGCCACGTAGTGGGACTTAATAAGTAGTGACATTGTTAGAGACAAAATCGGTGCCACTACATAAAGCGAGATTGGGAAGTCAGGAACAAGCCGCGCTGCAACCAGGAAAGCCGCGAGTAACGAGATCGAAGAAACTAAGTAAACTTCGACAAGTTTCTCTCGCATTGCCAGTCTCGAAGAAATCTCCGATCCTGCATCTTGAAAAGCAACTACTGCAAGTTTCAGCGCAGCTTCACGATCCAAAGAACCGTGTGGCTCAAGATCGGTTGTCCCTATTGCCATCTTTAACCCTTAACCGCCTTCACGATCTTCTCGGCACCGTCTTTCAGGTTGTCCGCTGCGATCACGTCCAGGCCAGAGGTGTTGATGATCTCTTTGCCTTTCTCGACATTGGTGCCTTCCAGGCGCACGACCAGCGGAACCTGCAGGCCGACCTCTTTCACCGCAGCGACAACGCCCTCGGCAATCACATCACAGCGCATGATGCCGCCGAAGATGTTGACCAGAATGCCTTTGACCTGCGGGTCCGAGGTGATGATCTTGAACGCTTCGGTCACTTTCTCTTTGGTCGCACCACCACCCACGTCGAGGAAGTTGGCAGGCTCGGCCCCATAGAGCTTGATGATGTCCATCGTCGCCATCGCCAGACCGGCACCGTTGACCATGCAGCCGATCTCACCATCCAACGCGATGTAGTTCAGGTCGTATTTCGAGGCTTCCAGTTCCTTGGGGTCTTCCTCGGTCGTGTCGCGCAGCTCGGCGATATCCGGGTGGCGGTAGACCGCGTTGCCGTCAAAGCCGACCTTGGCGTCCAGCACTTTCAGGTCGCCACTGTCAGAGACGATCAGCGGGTTGATCTCCAGCATCTCCATATCCTTCTCGACGAAGGCGTTATAGAGCTGGTTCATCAGTTTTACGCATTGCTTGACCTGCGCGCCTTGCAGACCCAGCGAGAAGGCGATGCGGCGGCCATGGTAGGGCTGATAGCCGGTGGCCGGATCGACCGAGAAGGACAGGATTTTTTCGGGCGTGGCAGCGGCCACTTCTTCAATGTCCATGCCGCCTTCGGTCGAGCAGACGAACGAGATGCGGCTGGTCTGGCGATCTACCAGCAGGGCCAGATACAGCTCGCGCTCGATGCCGGAGCCGGCCTCGATATAGATGCGGTTGACCTGCTTGCCTGCGGGGCCGGTCTGATGTGTGACCAGCGTACGGCCCAGCATCTTCTTGGCTTCCTCGGCCGCTTCTTCAACCGACTTGGTCAGACGGACACCGCCTTTTTCACCTGCATCGGCCTCTTTAAAGGAACCCTTGCCGCGTCCGCCTGCGTGGATCTGAGCCTTGACCACCCAAAGGGGGCCGTCCAGTTCACCGGCTGCGGTTTTGGCTTCCTCGGCGCGCAGCACGGCGCGACCATCGGAGACCGGAGCGCCATAGCTGCGTAGAAGAGCCTTGGCCTGATATTCGTGAATGTTCATCGAAATTGTCCCGTCTGACTGCGTTTAACCGTTATAGGGGTGTCTAGCGGTCAAATTTAAAGGGTTTTTTGACGTGCATGAGGTTTTTAGCGAAGATTTTTGCTATTTGTGATCACGGGTTTTTGGGGTGTGATCACAAAATTTGCTGCTTTACTCGTTGATTCGAAAAACTTGTGCAGGTACTGGAAATCACATTCAAAAAAAGGATTTGCGACGTTTGCGCCAACATTGGCGACCCGGATTAGCCTGGATCAAAAGAAAACCGGCCCAAAAAAATGGGCCGGCCTTATCTGTGAGTTTATGGTTTGACTTACGCCAGCGAGTTGTCGATGCCTTTGCACGCGTCGATCAGGCCCTTCACGGCGTTGACCGAGTTGTCGAAACCGGCTTGTTCGTCTTCGTTCAGCTTGATGTCGACGATACGTTCCACGCCACCGGCACCGATTACAGTCGGGACACCAACGTACAGGCCGTCTACACCCAGTTCACCGTTGCAGTACGCCGCACAAGGCAGAACGCGCTTTTGGTCTTTCAGAAAGGCTTCGGCCATTTCGATCGCCGAGGTGGCAGGCGCGTAATAAGCCGAGCCGGTTTTCAGCAGGCCAACAATTTCGGCACCGCCATCACGGGTGCGCTGAACGATGGCGTCCAGATTTTCCTGCGTGGTCCAGCCCATCTCGACCAGATCGGGCAGCGGGATACCGGCAACGGTCGAGTAACGTACCGACGGCACCATGGTGTCGCCGTGGCCACCCAGCACAAAAGCGGTGACGTCACGCATCGAGACGTTGAACTCTTCCGACAGGAAGTGTGCAAAGCGTGCCGAGTCCAACACGCCAGCCATGCCGCAGACTTTGTTATGCGGCAGGCCAGAGAATTCGCGCAGCGCCCAGACCATGGCGTCCAGCGGGTTAGTAATGCAGATCACGAACGCATCGGGCGCATGTGCGGCAATGCCTTCGCCGACAGACTTCATGACTTTCAGGTTGATACCCAGCAGGTCATCGCGGCTCATACCCGGTTTGCGGGCCACGCCTGCGGTCACGATGCACACATCCGCACCGGCGATATCGGCATAGTCGCTGGTGCCTTTCATTGAGGCGTCAAAGCCTTCGGACGGGCCGGACTCGGCGATGTCGAGCGCCTTGCCCTGCGGCAAGCCGTCAGCGATGTCAAACAGGACTACGTCACCCAGTTCTTTGACAGCTGCAAGATGCGCAAGCGTGCCGCCGATGTTCCCCGCGCCGATCAGCGCAATCTTGGGTCTGGCCATTTGGAATATCTCCGGTCGGTTTTGAAATCGCGGTTGTGCTAGTCGCTATAACGGCAATAAGCAAGACTCCTGCTGCGTGGCATACAACCGCATACCGTTTGCATGCCCAGGTGTGATTGCGCTAAACGGCCTTTGAGACAAGCCAAAACCGGGATCGGCGCATGTTCGAATTGAACCTGATGTTTTTTGCTGTGGCGATCCCTGCGGTGATCTTTGCCGGTATTTCGAAGGGTGGGTTCGGCTCTGGTGTGGCCTTTGCATCCTCGTCGATTCTGGCATTGATATTGGAGCCCGGACAGGCTTTGTCGCTGATGCTGCCGATCCTGATGGTAATCGACATGGCCACTTTGGGCCCTTATTGGGAACGGTGGAACTGGCCGGATTCACGCCAGCTGATTTTGGGCGCCTTGCCGGGTGTCGCGCTGGGCGCATGGCTTTTTCGGGCAACGGATGACGATCTGCTGCGATTGCTGATCGGGGGCATTTCGGTCGGGTTTGTTATCTGGCACATTGCGCAGACCAGAGGTTGGGTACGTGGATTCGTCAATCGCCTGCCACCTTCGGCTGGGCTGTTTGCCGGGTTGGTCGCTGGTTTCACCAGTTTTGTCAGCCACGCCGGAGGACCGCCCGCCGCTGTATATCTGTTGTCGCAACGGCTGTCGAAGACCGAGTTTCAAGCCAGCACCGTGCTGGTCTTCTGGGTCATCAATGTCGCGAAATTTATACCCTACGCGTTTTTGGGCATGTTCACTTGGCATACAGCATTGGCGGATATGTTGCTGACACCCTTTGCCATCCTTGGGGCATGGCTTGGCGTTCGGGCGCATTTCATGATGTCCGAGCGCCTTTTCTTTGGAATTGCCTATGTGTTGCTGACGTTGACGGGCAGCAAGCTGATCTGGGACGCGCTCACGTGATCAGGCATTTGGGGGCAGGGCATCGGCCACGTCCTCATACGCCTGACCAGAAGCCACCAGGCAGGTGATCCCGTTGGGCAAAGTCACGGTGATTGTCCAACTGCCGCTTTCGCCCGAGGCAAAAAGCTCCATCACAGCGCCTTGTCGGGCTAGCCCAAGGCCCCGGCGTGTTTCGCCATAGGCTTCATGCAACCGCGTCAACACGTCCTCTCGCGGTCCGCAATTCTGACCCTGAGCCTGAACCTGTTGTGCTGCCAGAACCATGATCCCAAGACCCACCGTCATCTTAAGCAGTGTCTTTTCCATCCCGTACCCTTTTCGATTCCACGTTCTGGTCAGGGTAGGGCGGAGGCGGCGAATTTCAGTTAAGGCAAAGCACGTTGCGTCGCTTTCGCTGCGCTGCGGCGTTTTTCTCCTTGAACTTTCCGACAAAAAATGCCCCATTTCGCGCAACTTTATTTCAGATGGAGTGGTCCATGGATCCTCGTCAGCGCCCCTACCGTTCGGTTCTCTATATCCCGGGTTCGAAAGACCGGGCCTTGGACAAAGCCCGCACTTTGCCTGTGGATGCGATCATCTTCGATCTGGAGGATGCAGTCGCAGCGGACGAGAAGGACAATGCACGCGAAACTCTCAAGGCGGCTCTGGCTGCCGGAGGTTACGGGGCGCGGGTCAAGATCGTCCGGATCAACGGGCTGGACACCGAATGGGGCCGTGCCGATGCCGAGGCGGTGCGCGATATGGATGCCGACGTTGTCCTTCTGCCCAAGGTGAACTCGGCGGCCGACGTGGATGCACTGGCAGCGATTACCGGAGATCTGCCGATCTGGGCCATGATGGAAACGCCGCGCGGAATGCTCAACGCGGCAGAGATCGCCACTCATCCCCTGATGGCCGGGTTTGTGATGGGCACAAACGACCTTGCGAAAGAACTGCAAACCCGTTTCCGTCCTGACCGTCTGCCGCTAATGACCTCGCTGGGTCTGTGCTTGCTGGCGGCCAAGGCCGAAGGGCTGATCATCGTCGATGGTGTTTATAACGCGTTCAAGGATGGCGAAGGTCTGGCCGCTGAATGTGCGCAAGGTCGCGACATGGGTTTTGATGGCAAGACTCTGATCCATCCCGCGCAGGTTGAGATCACAAATGCCGCCTACGCACCGTCTGACGCGGAGATAGATCTGGCGCGCCGACAGATCGTTGCGTTTGAAGAAGTCGAAGCGCAAGGGCAGGGTGTCGCTGTCGTCGATGGCAAAATTGTTGAGAACCTGCACGTTGCAACCGCCCGTGAAATTCTGGCAAAAGCAGAAGCGATTTCAGCTTTGCAAGCGGGGTAAGCCATCATGGGCTTTGTTCTTCTAATTCTTGGTGTGGCGCTGTGGTGGGCGGCACATCTTTTCAAACGCGTGGCGCCTGAACGCCGCGCAGCGATGGGCGGCGAGGGTAAAGGCGCCGTTGCTTTGGCTCTGGTCGCGTCCATTCTGTTGATGATCTTCGGCTATCGTATGACCGATTTCATCTATGTCTGGGCACCTCCAACCTTCCTGATCCACGTCAACAACCTGTTGGTGCTGATCGCGATCTACATGATGAGCCCTGCCGGTACAAAAGGCCGGGTGCTGAACAAGCTGCGCCACCCGATGCTGGGCGGTTTCAAACTGTGGGCCTTTGCGCATTTGTTGGTGAACGGCGATCTCTCCTCGATCATCCTGTTCGGCGGCCTTCTGGCTTGGGCAGTGGTCGAGGTGATCGTAATCAACAAGTCCGAACCCGACTGGACCCCGGCTGAGCCCGGCACTTATGGCAAGGATGCTATGTTCTTTGTGGGTTCGATCGTTCTGTTGGGGGTTATCGGCTATATCCATGGGCTGGTCGGCCCGTCTCCGTTCGGCTCATAGGGACCTGACTGATGGCAAAACTCTATCGCTTGTTGACCGAAGAAGACACATCGGCCTTCTGCCACAAAGTGTCTGACGCGCTGGCCAAAGGGTGGGAGCTGTATGGCGACCCGTCCTATGCCTTTGACACTGCAAACAACGTGATGCGTTGTGCGCAGGCCGTGACCAAAGAGGTCGAGGCCGACTATTCCCCCGAAATGAAACTGGGACAGCAGTAATGGCAAAAACAAATCCGGGCCGATTTTTTGAGGATTATTCCGTAGGGCAGGTGTTGCAACATGCCGTGCCACGCACGGTGACTGAGGGAGAGCGCGGCCTGTACCATGCGCTCTATCCTGCACGTCATGCGCTGTACTCCTCGGACGAATTTGCCCGGGATTGCGGTTTGCCTGAAAGCCCGATTGATGATCTGGCCGCGTTTCATCTGGTGTTTGGTAAAACGGTGCCTGATGTTTCGCTGAATGCGGTTGCCAACCTTGGTTACGCAGAGGGTCGTTGGCTGAAACCCGTCTATGCAGGTGATACGCTTCGATCAGTATCCGAGGTGATCGGTGTCAAGCAGAACTCGAACGGAAAAACCGGTGTTGTTTGGGTGCGTACCCGCGGTCTGAACCAGTTGGACGAGGTTGTGCTCGAATACGTTCGTTGGGTCATGGTGCGCAAAGCAAATGTCGACGCGCCAGCGCCCGAAACAGTTGTTCCCGAGTTGAAAAAGACGCTCGATCCGAAGGACCTCATCGTTCCCGAAGGCCTCGATTTCTCGAACTACGATTTTGCTTTGGCTGGTGAGCCGCACCGCTGGGGGGACTATGAAATCGGCGAGAAGATCGACCATGTCGATGGTGTCACCGTGGAAGAGGCCGAGCATATGTTGGCCACCCGCCTGTGGCAGAACACTGCCAAGGTGCATTTCGATCTGACGTTCCGGCCTGAAGGCCGGTTGATCTATGGGGGCCATGTCATTTCGATGGCGCGCACCTTGTCGTTCAATGGCTTGGCAAATGCGCAGATGATCGTTGGCCTGAACGGTGGGGCACATGCCAACCCTTGCTTTGCAGGCGATACCATCAAGGCTTGGTCCGAGGTTCTGGACAAGGCAGAAACCGGCGTACCAGGTGTGGGTGCGATCCGGCTGCGCTTGGTGGCGACCAAAGGAGGTGCGCCGTTCGCGTTGAAAAACGACCAGGGGCGGTATTTGCCAGACGTGCTTCTGGATCTCGATTATTGGGCGCTGATGCCGCAATAAGCGAACTGACGGTTATGTGACCTCATAGCGTGCAGGGCGTGCTAGGTTTGCACCATGCATGTTCTGCGCGCGATAGTGACCAGCCTCTTTTTGGCACCGGCGGCCCACGCCTGCGATTTGGCTTTGGCCTTGGCGGTGGATGTGTCCGGCTCGGTTGACAGCAATGAATACCGCATTCAGATGGATGGCCTGGCCGCCGGTCTGCGTGACCCAATCGTGTCCGAGGCATTGGTCCGTGGTCAGGCGCAGCTGATGCTGGTGCAATGGACCGGATCGTCGCGCCAACGGATTACGATTCCCTGGACCCGTATCGACAGTTTCGCTGCTTTGGATCGGTTTGCGGGTCAGGTTTCTGCTGATCCGCGCATCTGGCGGAATTTCTCAACTGCGATTGGGGAAGCGCTCCAAACGACGCTCGACTCGTTCGAGCCGGTTTCCAACTGCGCCCGGCATCTAATCGATTTGTCAGGTGACGGCGTCTCGAATGAAGGCGTCGAGCCGACCCAGGTCCACACGGCCTTGCGGGACCGAGGCGTTGTGGTCAACGCACTGGCCATTGAGGAAAGCGAACCGGATCTGACGGCATACTTCTTTGAAAATGTCATCGTGGGCGAAGGCGCTTTTGTGGTTTCCGCAGCTGGGTTCGCTGACTACCCGGAAAGAATTCGCAGAAAACTGCTGCGCGAAGTGACGCAGCAAACCGCAGGGTTGAGATGACATGTTAAAGGATTCGTGATCACATCCTTTTACCTTTGAAAACGCTAACATTGATGAAGAGGAATGTCATATGTGATCACGACATTATTTTGTGTGATCACATATTGAGAATATCCGCCAATTTGCGCCGAATTTACTGTTTTTTGCAGCCGCAGCACGTGACAGTATCGCAAAAAACAGTAAAACGTTCGGTAGCCAACCGAAAAGGAGCCGCCATGGCCGATGTAAATCGGGGCAACCGCCCACTTTCGCCGCATCTGTCGATCTACCGTCCGCAGCTGACGTCGGTCACATCCATCCTGACACGCATTACCGGCAACGCCCTGCTTGTGGCTGGCCTGCTGATCGTCTGGTGGTTCTTGGCCGCTGCCACGTCGCCCGAGGCGTTTGCAGTGGCAAATGGGGTGATCACCTCGATGCTTGGGGATCTGGTAATGGCGCTGTCCGTTTGGGGCCTTTGGTATCATACGCTGGCAGGCGTCCGGCACCTGATCTGGGACAACGCGGTTGGCCTGGACCTTCCCACCGCTACAAAGCTTGGCTGGGCGGTTGTGATCGGGTCGGTCGTCCTGACCCTTCTGACCCTTGTTATTGTCGCGTGATTGGAGGACTGAGATGCGTTACCTAACCGATCGAAAACGCGCAGCGGGTCTGGGCTCGGCGAAATCCGGTACTGCCCATTTCTGGGCCATGAAAGTCAGCTCGGTGGCTTTGCTGATCCTCGTGCCGTTGTTTGTTTTCACTTTCGGCCCGGTTCTGGGTCAGCCGTTTGACGTGGTTCTGGATTACTATTCACGTCCCTTCCCTGCAATTGTTGCAGCGCTGACGCTGGCGGTCGGCTTCAAACATTTCGCAGACGGCGCGCAAGTGATGCTGGAAGACTATGTTCATGGCACGCTTGAAAAGGTCCTGATCATTCTGGTGACCTGTTTGTCTTATGGCGCAGCAGCGGCTGGCATCTTCGCCATCGCGCGCATTGCCCTTTAATTCCCGGAGCTGAAAGAAATGGCTGCATACGAATACGAAACGCATGATTATGACGTGGTCGTTGTCGGCGCCGGTGGGGCCGGTCTGCGGGCGACTTTGGGCATGGCAGAGCAAGGTTTGCGCACGGCCTGTGTGACCAAGGTATTCCCGACCCGCTCTCATACTGTGGCAGCGCAGGGCGGCATCGCCGCATCGCTATCGAACATGGGTCCAGACACCTGGCAGTGGCACATGTATGACACCGTCAAGGGCTCGGACTGGCTGGGCGACACCGACGCGATGGAATACCTGGCGCGCGAGGCGCCCAAGGCGGTTTACGAGTTGGAACATTATGGGGTTCCGTTCAGCCGTACCGAAGAAGGCAAGATCTATCAGCGCCCCTTTGGTGGTCACACCACCGAGTTCGGCGAAGGCCCAGCCGTGCAGCGCACCTGCGCTGCGGCGGACCGGACCGGCCACGCGATCTTGCACACGCTGTATGGTCAGTCGCTGAAAAACAATGCTGAGTTCTATGTCGAATATTTCGCCATTGACCTGATCATGTCCGATGATGGTGAATGTCAGGGCGTCGTCTGCTGGAAATTGGACGACGGCACGATGCATGTTTTCAACGCTAAGATGGTGGTGCTGGCGACCGGTGGTTATGGTCGCGCCTATTTCAGCGCCACCTCTGCCCATACATGCACCGGCGACGGTGGCGGTATGGTGGCGCGCGCGGGCCTTGCGCTGCAAGACATGGAGTTTGTGCAGTTCCACCCAACTGGTATCTACGGTTCGGGCTGCCTGATCACCGAAGGTGCACGCGGCGAGGGCGGCTATCTGACCAACTCGGAAGGCGAGCGGTTCATGGAGCGTTATGCGCCCCAGTACAAGGACCTCGCGCCGCGTGACTATGTATCGCGTTCGATGACGATGGAGATCCGTGAAGGCCGCGGTGTCGGGGCGGAAGGGGATCACATCCACCTGAACCTGTCGCACCTGCCTGCCGAAGCTCTGGCCGAGCGTCTGCCCGGCATCTCGGAAAGCGCCAAGATTTTCGCAGGCGTGGACGTCACCAAGGAACCCATCCCGGTTTTGCCGACCGTGCATTACAATATGGGCGGTATTCCGACCAACTATTGGGGTGAGGTTCTGAACCCGACTGCCGATGACCCGACGGCTGTTGTCCCCGGCTTGATGGCCGTGGGTGAAGCTGGTTGTGCTTCGGTCCACGGCGCAAACCGTCTGGGTTCGAACTCGCTGATCGACCTCGTGGTGTTTGGCCGGGCGGCTGCAATCCGGGCTGGTAAAGTCGTGGATGCCGAAGCTGCCAACCCGGTTCTGAACCAAGCGTCGGTCGACAAAGCCTTTGACCGGTTCGATGCGGTTCGCAACGCCAGTGGCTCGGTCCCGACCGCAGAACTTCGGCTGGAGATGCAGAAAACCATGCAGGCGGACGCAGCCGTATTCCGTACCGCCAAAACCATGGCCGAGGGCGTCGAAAAGATGACCGCGATTGCTGCCAAAATGGATGATTTGCAAGTTACCGACCGCTCGTTGGTCTGGAACAGCGATCTGATGGAAACGCTGGAACTGACGAACCTGATGCCCAATGCGTTGGCCACTATCGTCGGTGCTGAAGCCCGCAAGGAATCCCGTGGTGCCCATGCGCATGAGGACTTCAGCGAGCGTGATGATGAAAACTGGCGGGTGCATACGGTCAGCCGGGTTGAGGGCAGCGCAGTTGACCTCAGCTATCGCCCGGTCATCGTTGATCCGCTGACGACCGAAGATCAAGGCGGTATCAGCCTGCAGAAGATCGCGCCCAAAGCGCGGACGTTCTAAGGGCTGGGAAACCTCGCAATGCAGTGCAAGCGCCAAATTCCCACAACCCTGACGTTGGCGATCAGCCTGCAGATGACGTGTGCTTGGTGCTTGTCATGACGGTCGAAGTTCTGAATTCGGGGTCAAGCGACCCCAAGATCATCCTGATCGGTTTGAACCGCTGTGCGACGACCTCGTTTCATAAGCTGTTCCAAAACAGCGGAATTCCGTCCGTACATTGGGAAGATGAGCAGGGCCAAAACCTTGCACATCGCATGATGACCAATATTGCCATGGGGCGTAGGCCCTTGGATGGGTTCGGTGCGGTTCGGGCTTTCACCGACATCGCCTTTGTCAATTCGCGCTTCGTGCTGGACGGTGCACGGTTCTTTCGTGAACTGCACGCGGCTTACCCGGACGCCTACTTTTTGCTGAACACACGTAATCGCAAGGAATGGATCAACTCACGGGCCAGCCATTCCGGCGGTGGCTATCTGGAACGATGCTGCAAGGCCAATGGCCTGGCAGCGGATGAGGTGAAACAAGGCTGGGCGTATATGTACGATGTGCACCACGCCGAGGTCGAAGCCTATTTCGACGGAAAACCCCGTTTCCTGCGCTATGATATCGACAAAGATGACCCGCAAAGCGTTGCGGACTGGCTCTCGCCGGATTTTGACGTGAACATCGCCCATTGGGGGCATTACAATCGAGGGGCGTCCCAGAACGCCCGGACAGGCTGAAAGGCGGCCTTGTGCTGAATGGAGAATTGACATGGTTCAACTGACCCTGCCCAAGAATTCCCGGATTACCACCGGCAAGACCTGGCCCAAGCCGGACGGCGCCAAGAATGTGCGCAAGTTCCAGATCTATCGCTGGAATCCCGATGACGGACAAAACCCGCGCGTCGACACGTATTTCGTCGATATGGACACGTGCGGTCCGATGGTTCTGGACGCGCTGATCAAGATCAAGAACGAGATCGATCCGACGTTGACATTCCGCCGGTCTTGCCGCGAAGGCATCTGTGGCTCTTGTGCGATGAACATCGATGGGATCAACACGCTGGCCTGTATCTATGGCATGGATGAGATCAAGGGCGACGTGAAAATCTATCCGCTGCCACATATGCCGGTGGTCAAGGACCTGATCCCTGATCTGACACACTTCTATGCTCAACATGCATCGATCATGCCGTGGCTGGAAACCAAGACCAACCGCCCTGCGAAGGAATGGAAGCAGTCGATCGAGGACCGAAAAAAGCTGGATGGTCTGTATGAATGCGTGATGTGCGCCAGTTGCTCGACATCTTGCCCCAGCTACTGGTGGAACGGCGATCGGTATCTTGGCCCCGCCGCGTTGCTGCACGCTTATCGCTGGATCATCGACAGCCGGGATGAAGCCACGGGTGAGCGTCTGGACGAGCTGGAAGATCCGTTCAAGCTCTATCGCTGTCACACCATCATGAACTGCGCCAAGACCTGCCCGAAGGGTCTGAACCCGGCCAAGGCGATTGCCGAAATCAAGAAGATGATGGTCGAACGCGCAGTTTAAGCGCGAAGTCGGTTTGCGATAAGCGCATGTCCAACTTGCAAAATTAGGCGATGCAGCCCTGGCTGTGTTGCCTTATTTTTTGGTCAGGGAGGAGTGATGAGATTAAGTCAGGATCACTCCAATGAGCACAGCGACATCCAAACAGAAAGTCGACGCCCAAGAGGCACTGAAACTGCTTGAACAGGCATGGGCTTATTACACGCCAGAGCCGGTTCAGGCCGACAAGGAACCCGAGCTGTTCGAATACGCAAACGCGGCCTGATAACGGGCTGCGGCACTTGAAAAGCGTCCGTTAATCAGCAAAGCAGAGGAATGCCTGTTCTTCTGCTTATTCTGGCGGCCGGAGTGTTCGCCTATTTTTTCTGGCGCGCGCGCCATTCTGCGCTTACGCGTGAGTGTCGGTGGCGACAAGACAAAAGCCATGGTGTTTGGCGGTGCAGCTACTGCGGTGCCCAAATCACGGCCCAAAGCCAACCTCTGCGATGTTTGAAGGCACGTGACGCGTGAAAGTCATGCCTTTTCGCCGACAGAGTTATGCGTCAATCTGCGTCGCATGACCAATATTGAGACCACTACCCGCCCGCCCGAAGATGCAGAAGCGCGTCGCGCAGTGGCCCCTGTCATCTGCTATCCGAACGATGCCTTGCCGCGTCCCGATGTTTCACGGATGCGATCCGTTCGCCAACGTGCGGTAAAAACTGGCGAGGTCCTGATTCCTCCGCGCGATGCGCGCTGTTTTGAGGCGCCCGCTGGGCATTTCTTTCGTATCACGTCAGTCGAAGGGCCACAGGTCGGTGATTTGAACCTGTGGAACCTAAATGACTTGTCCGAGCGGTTCTATTCCGGGAAAACCCGCGCTTTACATGGAACGCATCTGACCACAGGCGAGCGGATGTGGTCCAGCTTTCCCCACCTGCGTCCGATGGCCACGATCATTGCGGACACGCTGGAATGGTACGGGATTGATCCTTTTGGTGGGTCGGTTCACGATGTGATCGGGACGCGGTGCGATCCATATACGGGCAATCTGTTGTCGGGCACGCAATATCATCATTGCTGCCATTCAAATCTGACCCGCGCACTTGCAGACCATCTGGATCTTCCACTGGCCGAAGCCGAACCTGCGGTGCACGATGTTCTGAATGTCTTTATGTGCACGGGGTTCACCCGTGACACTGGTCAGTATTTCATGAAAGCCTCACCCGTGCGCCCCGGTGACTATCTTGAGTTCTTTGCCGAGATTGATCTGCTGGGCAATCTGAGCGCTTGCCCGGGCGGGGATTGTTCGTCCGAGCATTCATCGGACACGGCGGCCTGTTTCCCGCTGTTGGTCGAAACCTTCGCCCCTGTCGAAGGTGATTTGAAGTGGCGGGAAAGCCCGGCGCGCAACGGGTATGATCGCACGCACGGGCGATAAAACTGACAGGCACCGAGCGGTACCTGTCTTTTGTCAGCTGTTCGAGAAAGCCGCCTGAAGCGCAATTTCCACCATGTCACCAAAACTGCTCTGGCGTTCGGACGAAGGCAAAGCTTCTCCGGTCAGAAGGTGATCGGAAACCGTGAGTACGGCCAAAGCCCTGCATTTGTGGCGTGCCGCCAGTATGTACAGTTCCGCGGCTTCCATCTCGACGCCCAGAATGCCGTGACGCACCATCTGTTCGTTCAGATCCGGGCGCTCGTCATAAAAGACGTCGGATGAGTAGATTCCACCAATATGGGTCGGTGTTCCCTTTGCCGCTGCTGCCACTGCCGCAGCTTGCAACAAATCCCAGTCAGCGCAGGGGGCAAAGTTCAGTTCTTTCATGATGCCGCTGGACGGTGTGTTCAGCGTGGTAGAAGTCATCGCCAGAATGACCTCGCGCAGTTTGACACTGTCCTGCATTCCACCACATGAACCGATACGGATCAGGGTTTTTGCACCGTAATCGCGGATCAGCTCGTTCACGTAAATGGAAAGAGAAGGCATTCCCATGCCACTGCCCTGAATTGTAACAGGGTTTCCTTTCCAATTTCCGGTAAAGCCAAGCATTCCTCGAACGTCATTGACCTGTTTTACATCGGTCAAAAACGTTTCAGCGGCCCATTTTGCCCGATAAGGATCTCCGGGCAATAGAACGGTTTCCGCGATTTCGCCTTGTTCGGCGCCAATGTGAATGGTCATTTGCTCAAGTTACCCAGATCAAATTTCCAGTTTAGAAATATCGGCACCCGCCTTTAGGGCATCATGCACCCATTGAGGTTTACGGCCACGGCCTGACCACGTCTGGTCCGGGTTCGACGGGTTGCGATATTTGGCTTTGGTTTTCGGCGCTTTTCCACTGCGTGGTCCGTCGGTGGACAACTCAGACAGCGAAAAGCCAAACTCTGCGACGGCTTTCTCGGCCGCCTTCAGCGCGTCCTGACGATCGCGTTTTTCGGCGCTAACAAGCGCTTTGTCGATGTCGTTACGTAAAGCCAACAGCTCTTTTCGTGACATCTCTTCCAGATTTATCCCCATTATTCTTCTCCGAGCAAACTTAATTACGGTGCGTATCGGCGCGCACCGTAATTCCAAATGCCGGTTTATTCCATCCCCAATCCCTAATGGATAGAAACGGGAATAAGACGCAGGCGCTTCAATTATTCAGCAGCAAGTGTTTTCGGGTCTGCCAAAACGACGATATCGCCCATGATTGCGTTTAATTCGAAGTTTTTTGGGGTATAAACCTTGGCCACTCCCATGGCTTTCAATTTTTCGGCATCTTCATCGGGAATAATTCCGCCAACAACAACCGGTATATGGGACAGCCCTGCTTTTTGCAGGCGCGCCAAAACCTCTTCGACCAGCGGCAGGTGGCTGCCGGACAGTATGGACAAGCCAATCACATGCGCATCGTCTTCGCGTGCTGCGTCCACGATTTCCTCTGGGGTCAGGCGGATACCCTCATAGCTGATATCCATACCGCAATCGCGGGCGCGGAAGGCAATCTGTTCGGCGCCGTTGGAATGGCCGTCCAGCCCCGGCTTGCCGACAAGGAATTTCAGGCGGCGGCCCAATGTGTCGCTGACCGCATCGACAGCGGCACGCAGATCGTCCAGCCCTTCGGTCTTGTTTGAAACTGAGCCCGAAACGCCAGTAGGGCCGCGATAGGTGCCATAGACCTTGCGCATCTCTTCCGCCCATTCGCCTGTGGTGACGCCCGCCTTGGCGGCCGCAATGGACGGCTCCATCACGTTGGCCCCGGCCTGTGCGGCTTCACGCAGCGCAGCCAGAGCTGCTGCAACAGCCGAGTCGTCCCGTTCGGCACGCCAGACGTTCAGGCGGTCAATCTGTTCCTGTTCCACGGCTGGATCGACAACCATGATGCCGCCATCTTCGGTCTGCAAGGGGGATGGCTCACCTTCGATCCATTTGTTAACGCCAACAACGACGGTTTCATTGCGTTCGATACGGTTCAGCCGTTCTGCGTTGGACTCCACCAAGCGAGATTTCATATACCCGATCGAGGCCACAGCGCCGCCCATCGAGTCTAGGTTCGCCAGCTCGGCACGCGCGCCTGTTTTAAGGTCTTCGACTTTGGCATCGACTGCAGGGTTGCCGTCGAACAGATCATCGAATTCCAGCAGGTCAGTCTCATAAGCCAGAATTTGCTGCATCCGCATCGACCATTGTTGATCCCACGGGCGCGGCAGGCCAAGCGCCTCGTTCCACGCGGGCAACTGCACCGCTCGCGCGCGCGCGTTTTTCGATAGCGTCACGGCCAGCATCTCGATCAGGATACGATAGACGTTGTTTTCAGGCTGCTGTTCGGTCAGACCCAACGAGTTCACCTGTACACCATAGCGGAATCGACGGAATTTCGGATTCTCGACACCATAGCGTTGTTGCAGAATCTCATCCCAAAGGTCGACAAAGGCGCGCATCTTGCACATTTCGGTGACAAAGCGGATGCCTGCGTTTACGAAAAACGAAATCCGGCCGCACAGGGCTGGGAAATCCTCTGCTGGAACGCGCGGGCGCAATTCGTCCAACACGGCGATGGCGGTGGCCAACGCGTATGCCAGTTCCTGTTCTGGTGTCGCGCCCGCTTCTTGCAGGTGGTACGAGCACACATTCATTGGGTTCCACTTGGGAACGTTGGTATAGCAATACTCGGCCACGTCCGCGATCATCTTGAGCGATGGTTTGGGCGGGCAAACATAGGTGCCGCGGCTCAGGTATTCTTTGATCAGATCATTTTGCACCGTGCCCTGCAGTTTCGACACATCTGCGCCTTGCTCTTCCGCGACGGCGACATAAAGCGCCAAAAGCCATGGGGCAGTTGCGTTGATGGTCATCGAGGTGTTCATCTGCTCCAGCGGAATCTGGTCGAACAGAACCCGCATGTCGCCCAGATGGCAAACCGGTACACCCACCTTGCCGACTTCACCGCGTGCCAATGTGTGGTCGCTGTCATAACCTGTTTGCGTCGGCAGATCGAAGGCCACGGACAAGCCGGTTTGCCCTTTCGCCAGATTCCCCCGATAAAGCGCGTTCGAGGCTTTGGCCGTGGAATGACCGGCATAGGTTCGGATGAGCCAGGGGCGATCTTTCTGCGTCTGCGTCATAGCGGACCTCGTGTTTCAGTGGGCAATAAAATTACGTCTTGAAGCTCTAAAGCGCAATTTTCGGGATATGTCAATTCGCTGCGTTGCGGCATCGTTTGATTGTTCAGATTGTGAGCGGTTGCGATTGATGGCAATGTGCGGCCATGACGCAAACCGTGGAACTTCCGCTTTGGCTTTTCCTGCTGATCGTGGTCTTTGCCATGGTCACTTTTGCTTCGCATTTCCTGTTCCCTTCGGTGCGTTGGTTTTTTCGCCGTAGGCTGGAACGGGCCGTTTCACGCCTCAATCAAAGGCTTCAACGTCCCATTCAGCCGTTCAAGTTGGCGCGGCGACACGACATGATCCAGCGGTTGATTTACGATCCACAGGTCGGCCAGGCCGTTCAGCAACACGCGCGGGACGAAGGCGTTCCCGAAGCGGTGGCCTCTGAAAAGGCGCGCCGCTATGCGCGCGAAATTGTCCCGTCGTTTTCAGCCTTTGCATATTTCAGCTTTGCTATCCGTCTGGCTCGCCTGCTGAGCAATACGTTTTACGAGGTCCGACTCAGTTATAAAGACGAGGCTGCGATAAAAAACATCGACCCTGATGCGACCGTGGTATTTGTGATGAACCATCGCAGCAATATGGACTATGTGCTTGTCACCTATCTGGCAGCACAGCAGTCGGCCTTGTCTTATGCCGTCGGAGAATGGGCGCGCGTTTGGCCGCTTAGCCGTTTGATCCGTGCGATGGGGGCGTATTTCATTCGGCGCAAATCGGGCAGCGAGCTCTACCGGCAGGTTCTGTCCTGTTATGTGCGCCACGCGACCGAAGCTGGTGTGACGCAAGCCATGTTCCCGGAAGGCGGTTTAAGCCTGACCGGCGCGTTGGGTCGTCCCAAGCTTGGTTTGCTGAAATACATTATGGATGGAACTTCGATCGACGGGCGCGATGTCGTTTTTGTTCCTGTGGCGCTGAACTACGATCGGGTGCTTGAAGATACGATCCTGACTCGCGCCGCCTTGGGCTCTGAGCGCCGGTTCCGTGCTCGGATCGGGGTAATCTCGCGCTGGGTTCTCAAGCAGCTCTGGCGACGCCTGATCGGGCGGTACAAGCGGTTTGGCGTTGCCTCGGTGCGATATGGGGTTCCGATTTCACTCAAGGAATTTCGCGCTGTCAGCGATGACGATGTCATGACTGACCTCGCCCGAGAATTGATGCAACGCATCGGTCAGGCCATCCCGCTGGTTCCGGCACCGGCTGCGTGCCGGTTGTTGCAGGAAAACGGGTCTTTGCCTGAAGAAGCCGTACGATCCCAAATACTGTCCATGTTGGCTGAAGGTGGTCATGCATCAGATGGAGACGAAGCGGCGGTCGACAATGCCCTGAATCAGTTGGTCGAGCGCAGGATCTTAAGCCGGGAAAGGGGCAATCTGGCCTTTTCAGGTCAACGTGAGGATCTGTTGGATTATTATGCAGCCTCGGTTCCCATCCATGAGAAATCTGGAAATACTGCGGCTGCGAAATAGCTTTCTGCATTTGCAGGGTCATAAAATTACAAATCCCGACCAAAAACAGTTGCATTATTACCCATCGACCAATATCTCAGTTTGTGAAGCGCGCGATTCTGCGTTGCGGCAATGATATTGAGAATAGGAGGCCAGCATGGCTTTGGACACCGAAAGCGGTATCGCGTCGTACGAGGCACCCGAAAAGGACCTCTATGAAATGGGTGAGATCCCTCCGATGGGATTTGTCCCCAAGCAGATGTATGCCTGGGCTATCCGTAAGGAACGCCATGGCGAGCCGAACACTGCAATGCAGCAAGAAGTGGTCGACGTACCCGAACTGGACAGCAACGAGGTGCTGGTTCTGGTGATGGCGGCCGGCGTCAACTATAATGGTGTCTGGGCCGCCCTGGGGCAGCCGATCAGCCCGTTTGATGGCCACAAAGCCCCCTATCACATCGCCGGTTCGGACGCGTCGGGCATTGTCTGGGCCGTTGGCGACAAGGTGAAGCGCTGGAAAGTGGGTGATGAGGTGGTCATTCACTGCAACCAGGACGATGGCGATGACGAGGAATGCAACGGTGGCGATCCGATGTACTCTCCCAGCCAGCGGATTTGGGGGTACGAGACGCCGGACGGATCGTTCAGCCAGTTTACCCGCGTTCAGGCACAACAGCTGATGCCGCGCCCCAAGCATCTGACTTGGGAAGAAGCGGCGTGCTACACGCTGACGCTGGCCACCGCATACCGGATGCTATTTGGTCATGAACCTCACGATCTGAAGCCAGGTCAGAACGTACTGGTTTGGGGTGCGTCGGGCGGTCTGGGTTCGTATGCGATCCAGCTGATCAATACGGCCGGTGCAAATGCAATTGGCGTGATCTCGGACGAAAGCAAGCGTGACTTCGTCATGGGGCTGGGCGCCAAGGGTGTACTGAACCGAAAGGACTTTAACTGCTGGGGTCAATTGCCCACGGTAAACACCCCGGAATATGCCGAATGGTTCAGGGAAGCCCGCAAGTTTGGCAAGGCGATCTGGGACATTACCGGCAAAGGCAACAATGTGGATATGGTGTTTGAACACCCCGGTGAAAGCACGTTCCCTGTTTCGACGTTTGTTGTCAAAAAAGGTGGCATGGTTGTGATCTGCGCCGGGACCACCGGCTTCAACTGCACCTTTGACGTGCGCTACATGTGGATGCACCAAAAGCGCCTGCAAGGTTCGCACTTTGCCCACCTGAAACAGGCGGCTGCCGCAAACAAGCTGATGGTCGAGCGTCGTCTGGACCCCTGCATGTCCGAAGTGTTCACCTGGAACGATCTGCCCGAGGCCCACATGAAGATGCTGCGGAACGAACATAAGCCGGGCAATATGTCTGTCCTTGTTCAAGCGCCCCGCACTGGCCTGCGGACCTTGGAAGAGGTTCTCGACGCAGGCTGATCCCCCTTTGGGTCGTAGACAAAAAACACCCGCGAATCGCCTGTCCGATTCGCGGGTGTATTGCGTTTCGACAAAGCCTTTTGGACTTTCAAACACTTACATTTTCCTCCCCCGCTATTTTTGGGGAGTAGAAACCGGTGAATAGGTCGAAAAAGATCATACATGTTATGGTTGTGTTAACGCTTCGTTAACTGTTTCAGAGAGACCCTAATGGCGCAGAATGAGTGGATATTGGACGTACTGTCGGACCTCAATGCTTTCGCCGTTGCGAACGGGTTGAGCGCGCTTGCCGAGCAGCTTGATGACACAAGATTGATCGCAGCGGCCGAGATTGCGTCCCTGAAGAACGAGGCACAAGCGCCCGCGGATGGGAACAGAAGTCGAATTGGGTCAGATCCTTCAGGATTTGGAAAACACCAACACGCTTGAAGAACTCAGCAATGTTGCAGAGCGATTGCGGGGTATTCTGCAGGTCGAACATTTGACCTATCACTGGGTCGATGGCGCTGGCGATCAATACGGCTACACCACCTATTCAGATGCCTGGGACGAGCGCTACCGAAACAAGAATTACCATCGTATTGACCCGGTTATTCTTGGATGCTTCCAAAGATTTCATCCGGTCGACTGGAAATCTCTGGACTGGTCGAGCAGGATCGCAAAATCCTTTCTCGAAGATGCCAGAAGCCACGGTGTTGGCAATCAGGGCTATTCCATTCCGATCAGGGGCCCGAACGGGCAGTTTGCCCTGTTCACTGTAAACCACAGTTGCGATGATCAGACCTGGCAACGCTTTATTTCAACGTACGGGCGGGAGTTAATTCTGGTTGCGCATTACATCAATCGCAAAGCGCTTGAATTCGAAAAAGACAGGCAACCGGATTCCGCACGCAATCTGTCACCACGGGAAATTGACGCGATCACCCTTTTGGCTTTGGGCTACAGCCGGGCACAAGTGGCGCATTCTCTTTCGATTTCAGAGCATACGCTGCGTGTCTATATCGAAAGCGCCCGGTCCAAATTGGGTGCCCATAACACCACCCATGCCATCGCAACTGCGCTCAGCCGAGGATTAATAGTCGTTTAAGGCGAGTGCGCCTTCCACACGCAATATTAACCACGACTCTGTACCCCCTTCGTTCCTGCACAGGACGACAAGGGGAACAAGTCATGTTGCGTTATTTATATGCCGATCAGTTGTACAGATTTCCAACTCTGGCGGAAGGGATGTTCAAGGATCGTGCGGATCAGTTCAAAACCCGGCTGGGGTGGGATGTCAATGAACAGGGGGAAGAGCGGGATGAGCATGATGCGCTCAACCCGCTCTATGTCATTTGGGAAGAGCCGGACGGCAGTCATGGCGGGTCAATGGGGGTTCTGCCCACAACGGGCCGGGTGATGATCAACGAGATATTCGGTCATCTTAACGGTGGTAAACCCATTTACAGCCCGCTGATCTGGGAAGTGACCCGGTTCTGCCTGTCACGCAACGCAGGTCCACATACGGCCGGAGCCATTATGCTGAGCGGCGGCGAAATGATGGAAGGTTTTGGCCTGACCCATATCGCCGGTGTCTTTGATGCGCGTATGATCCGTATCTGTCGTCTGATTGGCTCGTCCCCCGAGGTTCTGGGCACCCAGGGCAGAGGACGGGATCAGGTCTCGATCGGGTTGTGGCCTTATTCGGCGGATGACTGCAATCGCGTGGCGGAACGCGCTGGTATCCCGCGCGAGCTTTCGCGCCTGTGGTTCAACACAGCGTTTGGGCCCAAAAAACAGCACCGGTTTGCCTTGTCCGCGTAAGCAGTTGAAAACGCCATTCCACATCTGGTGATGGTCGGCGCGGCCCTGTAGGGTCGCGCCATGTCTTTGCAAAATGTAACCTTCTCGGATGACCAGGCCGCCGCATTTGACAGCATCGCCGAGATGCTGAGATCAGCGGGTGTCGATCTGGAAGATGACGCCCTACTCAAGCTGCCGGGGGCAGGGAAATCCGGCGTAATGGCCGTAATCGGTAAGGCCGGTTCAGGTAAAACCCTGCTGTTGGCTGAACTGTACAAAGCGCTGGCAGAGACCGGGGTGCAGATCGTGTCCGGTGACTATGAAAGTCGCAAGTCCAGGGACAAGCGCAGCCTTGCCATTCTGGCCCCCACAAACAAGGCTGCAAGCGTTCTGCGACTGCGTGGCGTGCCTGCCACTACAATTCACCGCATTCTCTATACGCCGGTTTATGACCCGGAATACGAGCGCATTGCCGAATGGCTGGCGGGCAACGATGAACGCCCCGAGATCGAAGGGCTGACAGATGAAGCCTTGGATCGGGCCGCGGCGTTTTACGAAAACAACAAATCCATCCCGGGGGCACTGGCCGCGGCCGGTTTGCGGGGATCGGATTTCATCACGGGGTGGAAACGGCGCGAAGAACCTTTGGACATCGGATTTGTCGATGAAGCGTCGATGCTGGACGACCGTCAGTTCGAGGATCTGAAAGAGATTTTCGCAACTCTTCTGTTGTTTGGTGACCCGGCACAGCTGGCACCGGTAAATCAATCAGGCAGCATGGTGTTTGAGGCATTGCCCGAACCCCGGAAGCTGACGCTTGAACGGGTTCACAGGCAGGATGCGGACAATCCAATCCTCGATCTGGCCCATGCTTTGGCTGATCCGGCGATGGGGTTTGAAGATTTCGAACGTTTGGTCGAAGAGATAGCCCGCCGCGACGACCGGGTGGTCTGGGGGCAGCGGGTCGAGGTCGACCTGATGGCGCGCAGCCCGGTTCTGGTCTGGCGCAATGCCACGCGCATTCGTCTGATTCAGGCGTTTAGGAACGTCCATGGCGCACCAGAGACCGAGTTGTTGGAGGGAGAGCCGCTGATTTGTGACGGGCTCGAATTGCCGTTGAAACATCGCAAGAAACGTCTGGATCTTGAGGCGCGCGGACTGATCAAGGGGGCTCAGGTCGTGTATCTGGGGCCGGGGCGAAAGCCGGGATTCTCGCGGTTGCATGTTATGGGGGCTGAAGACCCTCAGGTCAGCGCGGCGTCGATTGTTCAGATCGAGAAGCCAGATGAGGAAGAACCGTTCATTCCTTTTGCCGCGCGCATGGGCGCGACGTTTCTGCACGGTGCGGCGGTGACGATTCACAAGGCGCAAGGATCGCAATGGGATACGGTTCAGGTCTTTGCGCCGGATATCTATGCCGCAGCCCGAATGGGCCGGACTGAGGCCGGCCAGCCCTTATGGAAACGTTTGGCTTACGTGGCGATCACCCGCGCGCAAGAGCGGCTGATCTGGGTTGTGCGCAACCGGTTGTCGAAACCAACGTACCCGTTGCAGGTGGATGACTTGCGGGCGGTTCCAGCGGCATCACTGACACTGGAGGCAGAAGAGACATGACATCCATCATCGTTACCGGCGCAAGCTCTGGTATAGGTCTGGCCACGGCTGAACTGTTCCTGGCCCAAGGATGGACAGTCGGGGTGTTGGCACGCAGTGCGGATAAGCTGAATGCCCTGGCGCAAAAACACGGCAATGCGGTATCCTTACCTGCTGATGTAACTGACCCTGAGGCTGTGACGTCAGCGTTCCGCAAGTTTACGGACGAGGTCGGGCGTCTGGATGTCTTATTCAACAACGCCGGTATCTTTGCTCCGGGGGGCACTATTGACGAAATCGCACTTGAGGATTGGTATCAAAGCGTCAATGTCAACCTGAACGGCATGTTCCTGTGCGCACGCGAAGCCTTTCGGATCATGCGTCATCAGAACCCGCAAGGTGGGCGGATCATCAACAATGGCTCGATTGCCGCACATGTTCCGCGTCCGAACTCTGTGCATTATTCGGCTACAAAACACGCGATTACCGGACTGACCCGCAGCTTGTCTTTGGACGGGCGGCCTTTTGGAATAGCCTGCGGGCAGATCGACATCGGGAACGCCCGCACGCAGATGGTTCAGGGTCTTGTGGACGCCGCGCAGGCGGCGGGGGACACGCCAGACCCGACCATGGCCGTCGAAGACGCGGCGCGCTCCGTCTTGCATATGGCAACCCTGCCGCCCGAGGCGAATGTTCAGTTCATGACCGTCATGGCCACGACCATGCCTTATATCGGCAGGGGTTGACCGTTACTTGTCGCGCAACAGACGGAAAGCCGTCGAAGCGCCCCAACCTGCCGCAATCGCGATAACAAGCGACATCAAACCGTACCAGACGGGTTGCTGGCGCGACATGTTGTACAGGAACCGTTCCAGGCCGACTTTGCGGACATCAATGGTCGTCTCGTATTGCGAAACCACCTCTCCACTGCGGGTCAGGAAAATACGGGCAGTATAGTCCCCCTCAGTCAGGTCGGCGGGCATGTCGATTGAGGTGCGGAACAGGGTTTGTTCGTCCACAGCCACCGTGGCTTCGCGAATGGAATAGAGGTTTTCATCTTCGCGGATGCGAACCACAGCGTCTGCGAAATCCTGCGCTCCGCGGATATGCATCGCAGCACCAACAGAGCGGATCGCACGTTCGATCGACACGCGATAGCGCAGATCTTCAGTGTCAGTCAGAATGTCATCCAAAGGTCCGCTGGTGGCGACGGCATAGAAACTGGGCGCAAGGTCGACAAGGACACTGTCGGTGTTGACCCAGATCCCCAGCTTTCGTTCCTTGCGGCGTACGGTGACCGGCTCAGAAGGACCGGCGACCGCGACGATGACCTCGACGGGTGGGCCGGGCGGAATAGGGGTTTCCCGTTTGATGGCCCCGAAAATGAGAAGCTCGGAGCCGTCAAAGGTCGCCGTGATCGCAACCCGATCCTGACTAAGACCCAGAACAACCTGTTCTTCCGCTGCAGATACGGGCAGGCACAACAGACAAAAAGCGGCAATGAGTGAACGCAGCATCCTCAGTGTCCTCCCCCGTTTCCAAGTGAGTAAAGCTCGGCAGGCTGTAGAAGCAGATCAAGAGCCAGCTTGCCACAAACCACCAGAACCAGAGCAGCCAGCAGAACGCGCAGCTGTTCCGCCGGCATCCGCGCGCCAATCACGGTACCGATCTGCGCACCAATTACGCCGCCGACCAACAACAATACGGCCAGAACAACGTCGACCGTGTAGTTGGTTGTGGCATGAAGCATCGTGGTGAAGGCTGTCACGAAGATGATTTGAAACAGCGATGTGCCAACAACAACCTTTGTAGGCATGCCCAGCAGATAGATCATGGCGGGAACCATGATAAAGCCGCCGCCAACACCCATGATTGCCGACAAGACGCCGACGCAAAGCCCAACCAAAACAGGCGGAATGACCGAGATGTAAAGACCTGATGTGCGAAACCGCATCTTGAAGGGCAGGGCGTGAATCCAGCCGCGCTGACGGCGTTTGGCGGGGGCGGCTCCACCCCTTTTGGCTTTGCGCAGTGCCCTGAGGCTTTCGACGAACATCAGGCTGCCGATGACGCCCAGGAAAACCACGTAACACAGCATAACCAGCAGATCGACCTGACCCAGACTTTTGAGGTAGTTGAAAACAACCACACCCAAAGCAGCGCCTATAAGACCCCCGACCAGCAACACCGTTCCCATCTTGAGGTCCACGGTTTTTCGTCGGAAATGCGCCAGAACACCGGAAAAGGACGATGCCACAATCTGGTTGGCCTCGGTCGCAACGGCCACAGCCGGAGGGATGCCGATGAAGAACAGAAGCGGCGTCATGAGAAAACCGCCGCCGACCCCAAACATCCCGGACAGAACGCCAACCATCCCACCCAGACCAAGCAGGAGGAATGCATTCACCGATACTTCGGCTATGGGCAGGTATATATACATGGTACCGTCACTCTGCGTTTTTCTTCGCGTTGTCGCCTATTGAAGTTGAATAAAAAAGAGGTAGTTGCCGCGCGATGCGTTTTGTCACGGTCAAACCCCTCCGGGCTCGGTGAGCGAGAAGACCTCATCCGGATGCACAAGCAGGTCAAAGCCGATCTTGATAGCAACGCTCATGACAAGAAGCGCCAGCAGAATGCGCAACTGCTCGGCCCGCAAACGGGCACCAATCATCGTTCCGAACTGTGCGCCCAGAACACCACCCAGCAACAATAGAACGGCCAGGATGATATCGACGCTGAAGTTGGTCGAGGCGTGGATCATCGTGGTGAACCCGGCCACAAAAATGATCTGAAACAAGGATGTTCCGATGACCACTTTTGTCGGGATGCCAAGCACGTAGATCATCGCGGGAACCATGATGAACCCGCCACCCACACCCATGATCGCCGACAGAATACCGACGCCGAACCCGACCAACACTGGCGGGATGACCGAGATGTAAAGGCTGGAGGCCCGAAACCGTGTTTTGAACGGCAACGTATGTATCCAATTGCGCTGGCGCCGTTTGGGAGCGGGGTTTCTGCCCGCCTGTTTGGCGCGACGGATGGCGGACAAGCTTTCGATGAACATCAAAGTGCCGATGACGCCCAGAAAGAAGACGTAACACAACTGTACGGCCAAATCGACCTGACCCAGATGTTTCAGGAAATTGAAGGCCACCATACCCAATGCTGCACCAAACACTCCGCCGATCAGCAGCACCGTTCCCATCTTCAGATCTACGGTTTTGCGTTTCAGATGCGCCATCAATCCCGAGAACGAGGATGCGACGACCTGATTGGCCGAGGTCGCCACCGCAACCGCAGGGGGAATGCCGATGAAAAACAGAAGCGGTGTTATCAGAAACCCGCCACCTACGCCGAACATGCCCGACAAAACACCCACAAGCCCACCGATCCCCAACAGCAGGAATGGGCTGACAGACACTTCGGCTATGGGCAGGTAGACGTGCATACCCCCTTAGACCGGGTGCGGCATACAAAATCAACTCTGCATGCCGCTCTGCAGCGAACAGGATTTAGATTTGTCCCTGAACTGGACTTATCAGCGTTCCTTTACATAGGGCTCGCCACCCGCACGTGGCGGTACGGCCTTACCGACGAAGCCAGCCAGAATCACCACCGTCAGGATATAGGGCAAGGCGTCCATCATCTGCACCGGGATCACGATCCCGCCCAGATCGATATTCTGGAACCGCAGTGCGACGGCCTGCAACAGGCCGAACAGCAGGCAAGCCCACATGGCGTGCCAGGGGCGCCATTTGGCAAAGATCAGCGCGGCCAGCGCGATGAACCCGCGACCGGCGGTCATTTCCTTGACGAACCCAGCTTGCAAGGCAGTGGCCAGATAAGCGCCTGCGATGCCGCACAAAACGCCACAGATGGCGACTGCGGCAAAACGCAGACCAACCACGGATACACCTGCTGTATCCACTGCCGCGGGGTTTTCCCCCACGGCCCGCAGGCGCAGGCCGAACCGGGTGCGATACAAAACCCACCACGTTGCTGGAACCATCAGAAACGCCACATAGACCAGGATCGAATGACCCGAGAGCAACTCGGAATAAATCGGGCCGAAAATGGGTACACCACTGAGCGATTCAGCAAACGGGAAATTAATGGGTTCAAACCGCCCGCCGCCGAAAAGGGATGGTGTGCGACCGCCTTGCTGGAACCAGCTTTGGGCGATCAAAACGGTCAGCCCCGAGGCGAGAAAGTTGATGGCCACACCCGAGATCAGCTGATTGCCTCGGAATGTGATCGACGCCAGCCCGTGCAGGCCCGACAGCAACATCGAGGACGCGATACCGGCCAGCAATCCCAGCCAAACAGATCCCGTGACGGCTGCGATGGCTGCCGAAAAGAAAGCCGCCATCAGCATTTTACCTTCGAGGCCGATGTCAAAGATACCTGCGCGTTCCGAAAAGAGACCAGCCAGACACGCCAGAAGCAGGGGCGTGGACAGGCGGATCGTCGAATCCAGAACCTGGATGAGGGTAACGAAAAATTCCATCACTCAGCCCTCTTCCGCATACCAAGGAACAGTTTTTCAAGCGGCATCCGCACCATGTTGTCCAGTGCACCGGTGAACAGAATGACTAAAGCCTGAATGACCACGATCAGCTCACGCGGGATTTGGGTCCAAAGCGCCAGTTCCGCGCCGCCCTGATAGAGAAACCCAAACAACAGAGCCGCAAGGAAAACCCCAAACGGGTGCGACCGGCCCATCAGCGCGACGGCGATACCGATAAAACCAGCGCCTTCGGTTGGGTTCAGCACCAGACGTTCAGCCTCGCCCATGACGTTGTTGATGGCCATCATGCCTGCCAATCCACCCGAAATCAGCATCGCAATGATCGTGATCCGTACAGGCGAAATGCCGGCATAAACGGCGCCAGTTTCAGAATGTCCGTAGGCCCGAATTTCATAGCCCAGTCGCGTCCGCCAGATCAGGGCCCAAACCACAAAGCAAGCCAGAACTGCCACAAAGAAAGAGATGTTTGCAGGAGCGCCCCGGAATACAACATTGTCTGCGGTCGAGAACATCGACTGAAAACTCGGCAAGTGCGTGGCTTCGGGGAAGCGCGCCGTTGCAGGGTCCTGCGAGCCGGCCGGTTTCATTATATTCACCAGCATGTAGTTCAGGAAGGCGGCGGCGATGAAGTTGAACATGATCGTGGTGATCACGATATGGCTGCCACGCTTGGCTTGCAGATAGGCTGGGATTGCAGCCCAGGCCGCACCAAATAAGGCCGAGGCGGCGCAGGCGGCGAGCAAAGCAATGCTCCAGTGCGGCCATGGGACCGAAAGACAGATGATCGCGACACCCAGCCCGCCCAGCATGGCCTGACCTTCGCCACCGATGTTGAACAGCCGGGCGTGAAAGGCGACGGCGACCGCAAGGCCCGTGAACATGAAATTGGTCGCGTAGTAGAGCGTATAGCCCCAACCATAGGTCGACCCCAGCGCGCCGGTCACCATCAGCTTCACAGCGTCGATCGGGTTCTCGCCGATGGCCAGAATCACAAGCGCCGATAAAATGGCCGCCAGAAGCAAACTGATCAGAGGGATCAGGATTACATCGGCCCATTTAGGCATTTTTTCCATGTTACGCGGCCTCCCCCGCAACACCGGCCATCAACAGGCCCAGTTCTTTTTCATCTGTTTCGTGAGGCAGGCGTTCGCCCATGATGTGACCGTCGAACATCACCGCAATCCGGTCGGATAACGAGAAGATCTCTTCCAGTTCGACCGAGACAAGCAGGATCGCTTTGCCCTGATCGCGCAGCGCGACGATTTGCTTGTGAATGAACTCAATCGCACCGATGTCCACGCCGCGGGTCGGTTGTCCGACCAGCAGAAGGTCCGGGTTCCGCTCAATCTCGCGCGCAACGACGATCTTCTGTTGGTTGCCGCCCGAAAAGCTCTTGGCGGCCAGCCATGCGTCGGGCGGACGGACGTCGAATTTCTCGATTTTGGCTTCGGTATCGGCGCGCAGGGCAGCATTGTCCATGAAGATGCCACGTTGGTAGGCCGGGTCGCGGTGATAGCCGAAGGCCACATTCTCCCAAGCGTGGAAATCCATAATCAGGCCCTCGCGCTGCCGATCTTCCGGCACATGCGCGATATGCTGGGCACGGCGGGCCTGCCCGTCCGATCCTGCGCCACTCAGCGCCAGAGTCTGGCCGTTCAGTTTGATCGTGCCCTGACCCGGGCGCATACCGCCCAGAACCTCAAGCAACTCTGACTGACCGTTCCCGGCGACACCAGCAATGCCAACGATTTCACCGGCACGCACTGTCAGGTCGATACCTTTGACCCGTTCCACACCCGCCGCATCGAAAACGCTCAGTTTTTCAATTTCAAGGATGGGTTTGCCGGGTTTTGCGGGCACCTTGTCGACCTGCAACAGAACCTTGCGGCCTACCATCAGCTCGGCCAGCTCTTCGGGGCTGGTCTCGGACGTTTTGACAGTCGCTGTCATCTGCCCCCGCCGCATGACCGAAACGGTGTCAGTGTTTTCCATGATCTCGCGCAGCTTGTGCGTGATCACGATGATCGTTTTCCCCTCGGCCCGCAGACGATCGAGAATCCGGAACAACTGATCGGCTTCAGCCGGTGTCAGCACGCCAGTGGGTTCGTCCAGAATCAGAATCTCTGCCTTGCGATACAGCGCTTTCAGGATCTCGACCCGCTGCTGCATCCCCACGCCAATCTCATCGATACGCTTGTCAGGATCAACGAACAGCTCGTATTCTTCCTCAAGCTCTTTGAGCTCTTTACGGGCTTTGGACAAAGACGGCGCCAGCAGCCCTCCATCTTCGGCACCCAGAACGATGTTTTCCAGAACGGTAAAATTCTCCACCAGCTTGAAGTGCTGGAACACCATCCCGATGCCCGAGGCGATCGCTGCCTGGCTATCGGGGATATCGGTCTTGGTGCCGTTAATCCAGATTTCACCTTTGTCGGCTTTGTAGAAGCCGAAGAGGATGCTCATCAACGTAGATTTACCTGCACCGTTTTCACCGATGATCCCATGGATCGTCCCGGGGGCGACGCTGATGGAAATGTCTTTGTTGGCCTGAACCGGCCCAAAGGCTTTGGAAATCCCTTTGAGCTCAATGGCGGGGACGGTCATGTCTTGTCCTCAATTGCCGAAGGGGCCGCGCAGACGGCGCGGCAGAGTGGAGGCGAGGCGGAGGAAACCCCCGCCCCGCGTGTGTCTTAGAACTGCAGTGCCGGGCAGCTGTCGTTCTCGTAGTAGCTTACAACGTTGATATCACCGTTGATGATACCCTTGCGGGCTTCGTCCACAGCATCGCTCATGCGAACCGAAACAAGCTCTTTGTTGTTTTCGTCCATGGCGACGCCAACACCGTCGTCGGCCAGACCCATTACGAAGACACCGGTTTCGACGCCGTCACCCGCTTTCATCGCTTCATACACGGCTACGTCCACACGTTTCAGCATTGAAGTCAGCACTTTGCCGGGATGCAGGTGATTCTGGTTGCTGTCTACGCCGATCGACAGGATGCCTTCGTCAGCTGCGGTCTGCAGAACGCCAACGCCAGTTCCGCCTGCCGCGGCATAAATCACGTCAGCGCCTTGGCTGATCTGTGCTTTGGTAAGCTCGGAACCTTTTACAGGATCGTTCCATGCAGCTGGGGTCGTTCCGGTCATGTTGGCAATCACGTTAACATCCGGGTTAACGGCCTTGGCACCCTGTGCATAACCGCACCCAAAGTGACGGATAAGCGGTACGTCCATGCCTCCGATGAAACCAACCGTGCCGGATTCAGACGCCATGGCCGCCATCATTCCAACAAGATACGAGCCCTCATGTTCAGCAAAGCCGACCTGACGCAGGTTCGGCGCGTCCAGCCAAGTCACATCAACAACAACAAATTTGGTGTCGGGATAGTCCGGTGCAACCGTGCTGAGAGGGTCTGCCATGGCAAATCCCATGGTGATGATCGGGTTCGCGCCTGCTTCGGCAAAACGGCGGAGGGCCTGCTCGCGCTGGGCTTCCGATTGCAGTTCAATCTCGCGGTACTTCCCGCCCGTTTCGTTCGCCCAACGTTGTGCACCGTTATGCGCGGCTTCGTTGAACGATTTGTCGAACTTGCCGCCCAGATCAAAGATCAGCGCCGGTTCGGCCAGTGCGGCACCTGCGGTCAGCGCGACCGCAGCGGCAGCACCCATCAAGGATTTCATCAGGGTCATTTCAGTCTCCCAGTTTTATGTTGGCACGGGTTTAGATTAGTCCCGTTTACCCACTTTTAGCGAGCATAACTGTTGTGATGGCGGGTATTAAGAGGGTTTGCAACCGTCGGGGTCAATTGATTTCTGACCAAATGGTCTAAAAAATCACTGATTTCCGTTACGGCAAGCTGCGTTCCATTACGAGTGCGTCGATTTTCGGGCCGAATTCCCGCGCATAGTAGTCTTTTCGCAAGCCGCATTGATGATATTCACAGCGTTGGTACAGCGTGATGGCCGCCATATTGTCTGCCGCGACGTCCAGAAATGCCCGACTCGCCTTCATAGCGACGGCTTGTTCATGCCAATGGCGCATGATGTTAAGCGCCAGACCTTGCCGTTGCATTGAGGGGTGAGTCGCAATCGTCAGCAGTTCGGCCTCACCCGCGATCACCTGGACCAGGGCGAAGCAGTTTGAATCCCCAAAACAATGGGTGAACGGGTTCTCAAGCAGGCTGGCGAATTCGCTGGCAGACCACGGGCGCGATTGCGTGAAGGCTGCGGCATGAGTCGATGCCATCTCGTGCGGGGTCATTCGTCCAACAGGACCGGTGGCACATCGCGCGACGGGGCAGCGTCTGCGGGTCTGACATACAGGGGTGCTGGTGGTGCGCTGACATCGCGCCACCGTTCGGCGGTCAGCCGGGCAATGGCGCGGACCTGTTTTTCTGGATCGGTGCAGGAAAACAAAGGCCCAAGCGACTCGGCTTCAACCCTTTGCATCAGACGTGGATCGGAGCCGGGGACCTGTACATAAACCTGATCACGCGGGGCAGGAATACAGGGAAGCTGGTCCGCATCGATCAGTTCCGTCAAAGCATCGAACCCTGAAACGCCCACGGCCGGAACGCCGAGACCCAATGCAAGCCCGCGTGCGGCAGAGACCGAGATTCGAATGCCTGTGAAATTTCCTGGGCCGATGCCCACACCGATTGCATCCAAGTCCGCCCATACGCAATCGGCCTGGGCAAGCACGTCTTCGAGCAGCGGTACAAGGCGCTCGGCTTGCCCGCGTGACATTGCTTCGGCCCGAGATGCAACGATTTCGCGGCCACGCAGCAAAGCGGCCGCGCAATGCGCGGCCGATGTATCAAATGCCAGAATCGTCGGGTCAGACGGCAACAGGGCGAACCTCGGTCACTTCTGGGATGTAGTGGCGCAGCAGGTTTTCGATACCCATCTTCAGGGTCAGCGTCGAAGACGGGCAACCTGCGCAGGCCCCCTGCATGTGCAGGTACACCACGCCCCGATCAAACCCATGGAACGTGATGTCACCGCCATCTTGTGCCACTGCAGGGCGTACTCGACTGTCCAGCAAGTCTTTGATCTGGTTGACGATATCAGCATCTTCTCCGGTGTGCTCGGCATGACCCGAGGCCGCGACGGCATCTGCGCCCATGACTGGTTGACCGGATTGATAATGCTCCATCACCGCGCCCAGAATGGCCGGTTTGATGTGATCCCATTGAACGTCATCGGATTTGGTTACAGTGACAAAATCATTGCCAAAGAACACACCGGTGACGCCATTGACGGAAAAGATACGATTGGCCAACGGGGACTTCTCGCCCGCTTCTGCCGTAGGAAAGTCGGCGGTTCCAGCCTCAAGCACCGTTTGGCCGGGCAGGAATTTCAACGTGGCCGGGTTTGGGGTGGATTCGGTCTGGATGAACATGAGGCAGCTCCGTCTGATGTGCCTTTGATATGCGCGCAGGGGCGCGGGAAGTCAAGATTTGGAACTATTCTAAATTGTAGCCGCGTGATCCAGGGCTGCGTCCAGCCGATCATCACCCCAATACAATTCATCTCCGGCTAAAAAACTGGGTGCTCCGAACAGATCAAGCTCTTTGGCGCGCGCCGATTGCGCAAACAGGGCTGCCTTGATGTCCGCGTCTTGTGTGCGGTTCAGTATGTTAAGCGGCAGACCAGCCGTTTCCAGGCACCTCTTCGACACATCCTGTTCCGAGATATCCTGGCCTTGCCCAAACTCTGCCCGATAGACAGCCCGCACAAATGCGGCCCTTTCGGAGTGCTGTTCGATGGCCAGTGTCAGGCGCGCCGCTGTCAGGGAGTTTTGTGGAAATGGGTCGGGTCGCACAAAGGGCAGCCCCCGCGCCGCGCAAAGGCGTTCCATGTCACGCCACATGTAACGGCCTTTGGCTGGATAGATGTTGAACGGTGAGTTGCGCCATCCCTGATCCGCAAAAACCGGCCCAAGCAAGAAAGGATGCCATTCGACGGAAACACCCTTTTCCTGCGCGGCATCTTCGATCCGCATCGCACTGAGATAGGAATAGGTCGAGGCGAATTCGAACCAGAACTGTATCGTCTTCGCCATCCTCGGTCCTCAGGTAATTTCTTCCAGCTTCTCTTTGCTCAGATCGCCGGGCACGATCGTGATCGGGATTGGCAGGCTGCCCGAGTTCTTCGTTAACTGAGTCACCAGTGGGCCGGGGCCCTTCTTGTCGGTACCCGCCCCAAGCACAAGCACGCCGATCTCGGGGTCTGACTGCACATGTTCTATGATTTGCGACACCGGATCACCTTCGCGAATGGCCAGCTCAGGTTCGATGTTTTGTTTGTCGCGCATCCATTTTGCAAAAACCTCGAAATGGGCATGGATACGCTCGCGTGCTTCTTCACGCATGGTTTCAGCCACACCAATCCAGTGGTTGAACTCATCTGGCGGGATCACCGACAGGATCGTCACTCCGCCACCTGTGTGTGCGGCGCGCATCGCGGCAAATCGCATCGCATTCAGACATTCGCGGCTGTCATCCAGAATAACTAGAAACTTACGCATGGGTGTCCTCTTCAAGTTTCAGGGATCATGCCCCAGAGGTTGCGCGCTGGCAACTCGGATACGTCCAAAGCGACAGGCTAGCGTTCGCTTGCAGCCCAGTCCCAATAAAGTGTGCGGGCACGGCGGGCAATAGGGCCAACCTGAAATTGCGTATCGTCCAGAGCGGTGACAGGCGTGACCTTGTTCATGTTGCCGGACATGAACACTTCGTCGGCCTCGTGAAAATCCTCAAAGCTCAGAACCGTCTCGTGAATCGTCACACCATCCTCGCGCAGATTCTTGATATGCCGCGCCCGCGTGATCCCCGCCAGGAAAGTGCCGTTCGGAGCAGGCGTAAACACTTCGCCGTCCCTGACCATGAAGATGTTGGCTGTTGCGGTCTCGGCTACATTTCCCATCGCATCAGCGACCAGAGCGTTCGAGAACCCTTTTGATCGCGCCTCTTGCAGCATGCGTGCGTTGTTGGGGTACAGGCAACCGGCCTTGGCATTTACGACCGAACTTTCCAGCACAGGACGGCGGAATCGTGTCGTTGTCAGTGTGACCGAGGCGGTTTCCGGCGCCATCGGTATCTCTTCCAGACAAATGGCAAAACCCGTGCTGTTTTCCTGCGGAACGATCGCGGTTTGGTCCCCGTCGATCCCCCAATACATCGGGCGGATGTAGACGGCTGTGTCCGGGCTGTAGGCCTGCAATCCTTCGTGCACCAGTTCAACCATCTGTTCCGTCGTCAAGGTCGGGGTCAGCATCAAGGCTTCGGCGGACCGGTTCACCCGTGCGCAATGCGCGTGCAAGTCTGGCGCAAGGCCGTCGAAATAACGTGCGCCGTCAAAGACGGACGACCCCAGCCAGGCACCATGATCAGCTGCGCGCATGATGGGCGCGTTGCCCTCATGCCATTGCCCCTCAAAATAGGTCCGGATGTTCTTGCCGGTTGCCATGACGCCCTCCTCTTATTCAGGCAAACCCTAGGAGGGCGTCAGGCGAAGGTCCAGCCCAATCAGCGCGTTGCTGATCCAACCATACCCACGATTTCGTAGGTCTTTTGCAGGACCGGGGCTGCGATCTCGCGCGCGCGTTCGGCCCCACGGGCCAGAATCCGGTCAATCTCGGCCTGATCTGCCATCAAACGAGACATCTCGGTCGAAATCGGAGCCAGTTTCGCCACTGCCAGATCGGCCAGCATCGGTTTGAAGTCACCAAACTGCTTGCCGCCTACCTCTGACAGAACCTGTTCGACGCTCTGATCGTTCAGGGCTGCGTAGATATTGACCAGATTGCGCGCCTCGGGTCGGTCCTGCAACTCTTCGGTATCCGACGGCAACGCATCGGGGTCGGTTTTGGCTTTGCGGATTTTCTTGGCAATCGTGTCTGCGTCGTCGGTCAGGTTGATGCGACTCATGTCTGACGGGTCGGATTTCGACATCTTCTTTGACCCGTCCCGCAAGCTCATGACGCGGGTTGCCGCACCTTCGATCACCGGCTCGGTCACGGGGAAGAAATCGACGCCAAAATCGTTGTTGAATTTGATCGCAATGTCGCGCGTCAACTCAAGGTGCTGTTTCTGATCCTCACCGACCGGCACGTGTGTCGCGTGATAGATCAGAATGTCAGCTGCCATCAGGGACGGATAGGCAAAAAGTCCCAGAGACGCGTTCTGCTGGTTCTTGCCCGCCTTGTCCTTCCACTGGGTCATCCGTTGCATCCACCCCATCCGGGCGACGCAATTGAAGATCCACGCCAATTGCGCATGTTCGGGTACTTGGCTTTGGTTGAACAGGATCGATTGTTCGGGGTCGATGCCCGCCGCGATGAAACCTGCGCACAACTCACGTGTATTGTGGGACAGCGCTGCGGGATCCTGCCATGTAGTGATCGCATGCAGATCGACCATGCAATAGATGGTTTCGAACTCTGCACCCTGCATATCCACAAAGCGCTTCATCGCGCCCAGATAGTTGCCCAGGGTCAGCCCACCAGAAGGCTGGATGCCGGAAAACACGCGCGGCGTGAACTGGGTCTCGGTCATCGAAGGGAACTCCCGTCTGGAAAAATCAGCCCCCGTCGCTTACCCATGAGGCACAGGGACGTCAACAGCCGCGAAAGGCCCCGCCCAATGAGCAGTGAGCATTATACACCCGCCGTGAACCCTTTGCCGCCTGCAGTTGTGGCGCTGGTTCTGTTCATCATCGGAATTGAACTTGCTTTCACCTTGGGATCGCGCGGTTTGGTCGGAGGGCCTGACGCGGTGGGCTGGCGGTTGGATGCGATACAGCATTATGCGTTCTCAGCAGATATTTTCGACTGGATGGTGTTGAACGGGCGCTGGCCGTTTGAGCATGTGATCCGATTTGTGACCTATCCTTTTGTGTCGGCCAATTTCACGCAGGCTGTTTTTGTCTGCGTTTTCGTTTTGGCTATGGGCAAGATGGTCGGAGAGGTGTTTGGTGGTTTCCCCATGCTGCTGATCTTTGTCGTCTCGGGTATCGGGGGCGCATTGGCCTATGCCGTTCTTCTGGACCCGCGCTATCCGTTGATCGGAGGATTTCCTCCGGTTTACGGGCTGATCGGGGCGTTCACGTGGTTGTTGTGGCGCAAACTGTCGTTGGTTGGCGCAAATCAGGCACGGGCTTTTCAGCTCATTGCCGTACTGATGGGCATTCAATTCCTGTTTGGTCTGATATTTGGAGGCAATTGGGAATGGGTTGCCGACCTGGGCGGGTTTGCCACCGGTTTCGGCGTATCTTTCCTTGTCGCACCCGGTGCCTGGGACCGCATCGTCGGGCGCATTCGTCGCGACTGATCAGGATCGGCGCAGCGCGCGTTTGAACTCGGACAGTTTGAATGCGCCCAAGAGATGGCCAAGACAGAAGTAAGAAGCTGCCGCGACGCAAATCAGGACAAGAAGCGCCAGATATCGCCAACCGGGAACACCCAGCGTCCACCCAAATGCCTGAAGCGCCGCGTACAAGACCACGCCCATGCCGATCGAGGCCAGCACGATCCGGCCTGCGCGCTGTTTGAACCGATCATCGAACCGCGCTTCTTCCCCCATGCTTCGCGCCCCCAAGGCCAACAGCACGACCATGGCCCAACCCGCTGTAGATGCGGCAATAGCTGGTGCGATCCAGCCCACTACAGGGAAGAGGCCAAAAGCCAAAGCCGCATTCACGATCATTGCTACGATGGCGTAGTGAAACGGAGCGCGCGTATTCTCGCGCGCGAAATACAGGGGTTGCAGCAGTTTTTGCAGCGTGAAGGCAGGTAGCCCAACGCCATAAATCGCAACGGCTAACGCTGTGGCCGTGGTATCTTCGGCGCTGAACTGCCCCCGTTGGAACAGGACCGAGACCAGCGGGTTGGGGATGACCAGAAACGCCACGGTCGAAGGCAGGGTTAACAGCAGCATGAATTCCCCAGCGCGGGAAAATGCGTTGCGGGCACCATCCTTGTCCTCAGCACGCAGGCGGCGCGAGAGATCGGGCAATAAAACAATGCCAATGGCGATCCCGACCACACCCAGCGGCAGTTGATACAGCCGATCTGCGGCAAACAGCCAGCTCACGGCTTTTTCGGTTTTCGACGCAACCAACTGTCCGACCACCAGATTGACCTGTGTGACCCCCATGGCCAGAGCGGCGGGGACTGCGATGCGGACCATCCGGCGCATCTCGGGCGTCAGATGGGGCAGGCCGGGTCGGATGCGAATGCCGGCGCGCTCGGTCGCCACCCAGACCAGCGCCAACTGTGCGATACCGGCAACCGGGATGACCGAGATCAGCCATCGGATTACTTCGCCGCCGGACAGGGCTCCCGCAATTAGGGCGGTGCAGGCAAAAATGTTCAGCAAAACCGGCGCGGCTGCCGCTGCCGCGAACCGACCGGTTGCGTTCAGAACACCGGAAAAGAGGGCGGCCAGAGACATGAACAGGATGTAAGGGAAGACAACATACCCATAATCCACCGCCAGATCGAACCGCTCATCTCCGTAGAACCCTTCTGCCGTCAGCCATACTAATCCGGGCATGAAAACCAGCGCCAGCCCGACCAGTGCTAGAACAGCAAGCGCCAACAGGTTGAACGCATCCTGCGCAAAGCCCTGCGGATTTTCGTCCGCTTCCAACCGCTTTGAGAACATGGGCACAAAGGCCGCGTTAAAGGCACCTTCGGCAAAAAAGCGGCGGAACATGTTCGGCAGGCGGAATGCTGCAACAAACGCATCCATAATCGGCCCGGGGCCGATAAGCGCGGTCAGCAGAATTTCACGCAGGAATCCCAGAATGCGGCTGGCCAGTGTCCAGAAGCCAACCGTGAAAAAGCCCGAAATCAACCGGATTTGCTTCATGAGGCCGCACGCTCGGCGCCTTCGGTGATCGCCGTGCGCAGTTTCGCCTCAAGCCCGCGCTGCTTGCTTTCCGAGTGGTATTTCAATCCGAACATATCCTTGACGTAAAAGGCGTCCACCACCTGTTCGCCATAGGTCGCGATCACGGCATTGGCGATGTAGACATTCGCAGCCGCCAGTGTTCGGGTCAGGTCATATAGCAGACCGGGTCGGTCGCGCGTGTCGACCTCGATGATCGTGTAGATTTCGGACCCTTCATTATCAAAGATGATGTGGGTTGGCACGTTGAAGGCGCGTTCGCGCTTCTTGATCTTGTCGCGTGATTTCAAGGCTTCCTTGGCAACCACTTCCCCACGCAACGTCTTGTGGATCATCTGCGTCAGGCGGGGCAGGCGCGCAGCTTCGAAGGGGCGCCCGTCGGCATCCTGAATCCAGAACGCATCCGTGACATAGCCGTCTTTAGTGGTGTAGCTGCGGGCATCCACAACGTTCGCGCCGACAAGGGCCAGGGCCCCGGCGATGCGGGCAAAAATCCCGGGATGGTCGCCCATTGCAAAGCAAGCGCGCGTCGCGTCACGATCCTCGTCAGGTTCAAGCCTGATCTCCATTGCGCCCGGATCGCCGCTTTGTTCCAGTGCGCGCAGCATCTCGGCAAACTCGACATGCGTCGCCAGATTGAGACCTTGCCAATAAGGATCATAGTGACGCACTGTTTCAGCTTTGAGATCGGTTTTGGACCATCCCGCCAACTCCGTACGCAAGGCTTTCTTTGCCTCAGCCCCGCGATTGGCGCGGTTGAGGTCTTCCATCCCGGTTTCCAGCGCCCGCTTGGTTTCTGCGTGCAAGGCGCGCAGCAACGTGGCTTTCCAATTGTTCCAGGTGTTGGGGCCTACACCGCGAATGTCGCAGACCGTGAGAACGGTCAACAGGTCCAGCCGTTTGACCGTTTGAACAGCCTTGGCAAAATCGCGAACGGTGCGCGGATCCGAGATGTCGCGCTTTTGCGCCATGTCCGACATCAGCAGGTGATACCGCACGAGCCATTCAACCGTTTCTGATTCTGATTTGCTCAGCCCCAATCGCGGGGCCACCTTGCGCGCAACCTGCGCGCCCAGAATCGAGTGATCCTCGGGGCGGCCTTTGGCTATGTCGTGCAGCAGCAGCGCGACGTAAAGCACCTTTCGGTTGACACCGCGTTCAAGGATCGAAGAGGCAAGCGGCAGGGATTCCACCAGTTCTCCGCGTTCGATCTGGGCCAGATTGACGATACACTGGATGGTATGCTCGTCCACTGTATAGCTGTGATACATGTTGAACTGCATCATTGCTACGATGTGCTCGAACTCGGGCAGGAAGGCCGAGAGGACACCCAGTTCGTTCATTCTACGTAACGCACGTTCCGGGTTGCCGTGTTTCAGCATCAGATCCAGAAAAATGCGCTTGGCTTCCTTGTCGTTGCGCATTTCATCGTCGATCAGATGCAGGTTGGCGCTGACAAGCCGCATCGCGTCGGGATGGATTAACATTCCGGTGCGCAGCCCTTCTTCGAACAGTCGCAGAAGGTTTACCTTGTCCAACAGGAACGTCTGAGGGTCGGCCACATCCAGCCGACCATGCACCACCTTATATCCTGCCTTGACCCTTGGGCCTCTTCGGAAAATCCGCTCGAGCAAAGGAGCGCCTTTCATGTGCAACGCTTCGAGCTTGGTCAGGAAAATCCGCGTCAGTTCGCCCACACGGGTGGCCTCGCGGAAATAGCGCTGCATGAACACCTCGACCGCACGTCGCCCGGCGCGGTCTTCATAGCCCATGCGCGCTGCAACCTCGACCTGCATGTCAAAAGTCAACTGCTCGGTGGCGCGGCCCGTCACCAGATGCAGATGAGACCGGACGGCCCAGAGGAACTCTTCGGCCTGAACAAAAGTCTCGAACTCTTCGGGTGTGAACAAACCTAAAGGAACCAATTCGGCCACATCCTGAACGCCGTATATGTATTTTGCGATCCAATAGAGGGATTGAAGGTCGCGCAGGCCGCCCTTGCCCTCTTTCACATTGGGCTCGACCATGTAACGTTCACCTTGCTTAAGGTGCCGCTCGTCCCGTTCCTTCAGCTTCGCTTCAATAAATTCGCGTTCGGTTCCTTTGAACAACTCATTTTTCAGACGTTGATCCAACTCATCCGCCAGCGCCTTGTCGCCTGCAAGGTAGCGTTGTTCCAACATGGCTGTGCGGATCGTGAAATCCTCTGCGCCCAGCCGCAGGCAGTCTTTGATCGTGCGCGAAGAATGCCCGACTTTCAGCCTCAGGTCCCACAAAATGTAGAGCATCGATTCGATGACGCTTTCAGCCCAGGCGGTGATTTTGTAGGGGGTCAGGAATAGCAGATCGACATCCGACGATGGCGCCATTTCTCCGCGCCCGTATCCGCCAACCGCTAGAACCGCGATCTTTTCGCCTTGGGTAGGCGTCGCCAACGGGTGCAGGCGTGTGCTGGATACTTGCATTGCCGTTCCAACAAGTTGATCCGCCAAATAGGTGTAAGACCGCGTCAGCGCGCGGGCCTCGAAAGGCTGTTTGCCAAAGGCTTCGGCAATAGCTGCGCGCCCGGCCTTTTGTGCATCGCGCAGGACCCGCACTGTTTCGGCACGCATTTTGCTGTTGTCCGGACATGACTCAAACGCCAGTGCCAGGGCGTCATTGACGCTGGCACTGTCGAAGATGTCCTTGGCGGGGCAGATGAACAGGCTTTCGGATGCGGGGCTGGCACCCGGCTGATCAGAAGCCGGCGCCAGAGAAGCTTTGTGGGGCAGGGTCAATCACAACTACCTGTTTGTTCTGGATCGTGGCGACCGCCAGACCGCGTTCATTGGTGCCGTTCGGACGCAGGCGGAAGATGCCGCCAACGCCTTGGAAACCGGCGTTCTGTGTCAAGGCCGCAGCTGTCAGAGCGTCGGATTTGCCCTGGCTGACCAGAGCGCCGATGGCCGCTATACCGTCATAGGCCAGCCCGCTGATCGGATGGGGCGCTTCGCCATATGTCGCGTTATAGCGTTGGCGGTAAGCTTGTGCCTTCGACGGATCGGGCAGGGCAAACCATCCGCCCTGGACACCCGGCAGTTCCAACGTCTGAGGGGGAATATCCCAGCGCGTCAGGCCGATGAATTGCGTCGTTGCCTGAGACACTCCGGCCTCGGGCAACAATTGCGAGAACAATGGCAGTGCGCCCGCCGTTGTGGCCGTCAGGAAAACCGAATCGGCTCCGGTCGAATCAATTGTGGCTTTGATTGCGGGCACCGAGTTGATAACGCCCTGCTGCGAGCGGTCGTATCCCACAGTTCCGGCATTGTTGACCGGGCTGCTTGCGAGCGCGTTGGCGATGGCAGCTTGGCCCTGCTGACCGGCGGCGTCGTTGCTGTGAACGATCACGGTGTTGGCTTTGCCCTGCCTGCCCGCAAAGCTCACCAGCCTGTTGGCCGTATTGTCAAAGGTCGGACCCAGGACAAAGACGTTGCCTCCAGCGATGCTGGTGTTGTTCGAAAACGAAAGAACATTGACGTTGTTACTCAACACCGCCAATCCGGCAGCATTTGCGGCCTGAGCGTATACCGGGCCGATAATTATCTTGGCACCATCCGCGACAGCTTGCTGGGCGACAGCTGTCGCCGTATTCGGGTTTCCGGCTGTGTCGTAAACACGCAGGTCAATGGTCACATTGGGCAGATCAGACATCGCCAGACGCGCTGCATTTTCCAGGCTTTGCGCCAATGCAGCATCACCTGATTGGCCAGACCCGCTGGGAACCAGCAACGCCACCGGAACCGGAGCAGAGGTATTGATCGAAGGTCCACCCCCAAAGCCGCCCGGCTCACAAGCGGCCAGAAATGCGGCGGTTGTCAGGGCAGCGGCGACTTTCGCCAGCTTGCTAACGGGCTTGCAAACGGTAAACATCTAAATGAAAACTCCCTGGTCCGGCGGCGATGAATGCTTCTGTTCTGTCGAGCCGCGATAATAAACGTCACGCTGTGAGGGTCCAGCTTTGAATTTCCAAAAGATCAGATTGGCTGCGGGCCTCTATTTTGTTGCCACTCCGATTGGAACTGCGCGCGACATTACGCTCAGGGCATTGGACGTTCTGGCCTCAGCCGATGTGATCGCGGCAGAGGACACCCGAAGCCTGCGCCGGTTGATGGAGATCCACGGCGTCCCGCTAGAGGGGCGTCGAATTCAAGCCTATCATGACCACAGCGGCGCAGGCGCGCGCGGCAAAATCATGGAGGCGCTGGCGCAGGGGCAATCAGTTGCCTATGCCTCCGAGGCGGGAATGCCGCTTATTGCTGATCCGGGCTATGATCTGGGCAAGCAGGCGGCTGAAGCCGGGCATATCGTAACGTGCGCCCCAGGCGCGTCGGCCGCTGTGACAGCGTTGACTCTGGCGGGTCTTCCGACGGATGCGTTCTTTTTTGCGGGGTTTCTGCCAAATGCATCGGGTGCACGCCGCTCCCGGATTGAAGCGCTGAAGGAAATTCCGGGCACGTTGGTGTTCTACGAATCTCCGAAACGTGTGTCATCCAGCTTGTCGGATCTGGCCTTGGTTCTGGGGGCAGACCGCCAGGCGGCGCTGTGTCGCGAACTGACCAAGAAATTCGAAGAGATCCGCCGTGGAACCCTGGCCGAATTGGCCGAGGAGTATCAAGACAAGACGGTCAAGGGTGAAATCGTTCTGCTGGTGGATCGCGGCCATTCGCAAAGCGTTAACGAATCTGACGTAGAAGACGCTTTGAAGCGAGCGCTGGAAAACCACTCGGTTCGGGATGCGGCAGATCTTGTTTCAAAAATGTATGACCTGCCGCGCCGACCGATTTACCAGAAAGCTCTGAAACTGGGAAAATGATGACATGGGTCGGCGGACAAATCAGGGCTCTGTTTCCTATCATGCCGGGCAAGCGGCAGAGCTGCGGGTCGCCGAGGACTATGAGCGCCGTGGCTTGACCATTCTGCATCGCCGCTGGCGCGGTGCGGGCGGTGAAATCGATCTGATCGCGCGCAACGGCGATGGGCTTGTGTTCATCGAGGTCAAGAAAAGCAGCAGTTTCGACAAGGCGGCTGCCCGGATCAGCCGCAAACAGATTGACCGAATCTGTACCTCAGCCGCGCAGTTTCTCGAGAACGAACCAAACGGGCAACTGACCGATGTGCGCTTTGATGCAGCGCTTGTAGATGGTTCAGGCGCTGTTCAAATCATCGAAAACGCCTTCGGTCACGCCTAAGCCCCATTGAACCCAGGGACCTGCTGGGCCATGTATCTGGCGTGAAACTGAGGGACACGTCATGAAAATCGCCTTTCAAATGGACCCGATCGGGGCCGTGGACGTCAACGCCGACAGCTCATTCCGTCTGGCGGAAGAGGCGCAGGCGCGCGGGCATTCTTTGTTTTTCTACGGGCCGGATCAGTTGGCCTATCAAGAAGGTCGCATCACGGCGCGTGGCCATGACATGACCGTGCAGCGGATCGCGGGTGATCCGGCTGTGCTGGGGCCGGAACGCGAGGTTGATTTGGCCGATTTTGATGTGGTTTGGCTGCGTCAGGACCCTCCGTTTGACATGCACTACATCACGTCGACGCATTTGCTGGATCGCATCAACGGTCAGACGCTGGTGGTCAACGACCCTTTTTGGGTGCGCAACTATCCGGAAAAGCTGCTGGTCCTGGATTTCCCTGACCTAACTCCGCCGACAACGATTGCGCGCGACCTGCAGACGATCAAAGCGTTTAAGGAAGAACATGGGGATATCATCCTCAAGCCGCTCTATGGCAATGGCGGCGCAGGGGTGTTCCGGCTGGATGCCAAGGATCGCAATCTGACGTCCCTGCACGAACTGTTTACGGGGTTCTCGCGTGAACCCCTGATTGTGCAGAAGTTCCTGCCGGATGTCAGTAATGGCGACAAGCGGGTGATCCTTGTCGATGGTGAGCCGGTTGGTGCGATCAACCGGGTTCCTGCGGCGGGGGAAACGCGGTCCAACATGCATGTGGGCGGGCGTCCGGAAAAGATCGGCTTGTCCGAGCGTGATCTTGAGATTTGCGCCGCTATCGGACCCCTGCTGAAAGAAAAAGGTCAGATCTTTGTCGGGATCGACGTCATTGGCGACTATCTGACCGAGATCAACGTGACCTCGCCCACTGGCATTCAGGAACTTGAACGCTTCGATGGTGTCAACATTGCCGAAAAAATCTGGCAGGCCATCGAAGCCAAGATCTAAGCCATGACACGGGCGCTGATGCGAAAGCTCAGCGCCTCGGCCACATGCGGTCTGTGGATGTTTGCGGAACCGTCCAGATCAGCGATGGTGCGCGCCACCCTCAGGATCCGGTGGAACGCGCGGGCGGACAGGCCAAACCGATCCGCCGCTTTTAGCAACAGCTCTTTGCCTTCCGCATCGGGTGTTGCGATCTCCTCCAGAACCTTACCTTCTGCATCCGCGTTTTGGCGCAGATGTGGGGTTTCTCGAAATCGGTTTGCCTGAATGGCGCGGGCATTATCGACCCGTTCGGCGACCGTGGCAGAGCTGTCGCCGGATGGCGGTAAGTCAAGATCGGTGAACGCCACCGGCGGCACTTCGATCCTCAGGTCGAACCTGTCCATCAATGGCCCTGAGATGCGGTTCAGATAGTCCTCGCCACAGCCCGGTGCGCGCGAGCAGGCCCGAGAGGGGTCCGTCAGATAGCCGCATTTGCAGGGGTTGGCCGCAGCCACCAGCATAAAGCGGCAGGGATATTTCACATGGGCATTTGCACGCGCCACCATGACTTCACCGGTTTCGATGGGCTGGCGCAGGGTTTCCAGAACAGTGCGTGGAAACTCAGGAAACTCATCCATGAACAGCACCCCGTTATGAGCCAGTGAAATCTCCCCAGGTTTCGCCCCTTTGCCGCCTCCGACAATTGCGGCCATCGAGGCCGTATGGTGAGGCTCGCGAAACGGGCGCGTGCGATTGATGCCGCCTTCGTCCAGCAAACCGCACAACGACTGAATCATCGAGGTTTCTAATGCTTCGACTGCGGTTAAGGGCGGCAGGATACCTGGCAGTCGCGCCGCCAGCATGGATTTGCCTGATCCCGGCGTGCCGATCATGATCAGGTGGTGACGTCCTGCTGCGGCAATTTCCAGGGCGCGTTTGGCACGTTCCTGCCCTTTTACATCGCGCAGATCTTTTGCGCTGCGCGTCAGATTCACCTCGCCGGGCTGCGCGGCAGGCAGGGGTGATTGGCCCGAGAAATGGCGGACAACATCGCCCAGAGATCCCGCGCCGATCACCTGGGTCGCGTCAACCCAGGCCGCTTCGGCGCTGGAAGCTTTGGGGCATAGCAATATGCGATCATCGGCCGCCGCCGTCATCGCCGCGGGCAGAGCGCCGACCACCGGGACCAGCGAGCCGTCGAGTGAAAGCTCTCCCAGCGCTACGGTGCTTTCCGCGGCATCGGCAGGAATGATCTCGAGCGCTGATAACAGCGCGACCGCGATGGGCAGGTCGAAATGGCTGCCTTCTTTGGGCAGGTCAGCGGGGGACAGGTTGATGGTTATCCGCTTTGAGGGCAAGGCGATTGCCATCGCGGTCAACGCGCTGCGCACCCGGTCGCGGGCTTCGGATACGGCCTTGTCCGGCAGGCCCACGATGGAAAATGCCGGCAGTCCGGGAGACACGGCGCATTGCACTTCAACCGGGCGGGCATCGACCCCTTGGAAAGCGACAGTGTGGGCGCGGGCGACCATGGCAGTCCTGTTCTTGGTTAACAGGACGTTGATGTCATGGTTGTGGTTTAAGAGTCGTTAACGGATGCGCGCAAGGCAGTGAATTTGGGCCACGCGCCGGGGTCAGCTACTGTTTTGTCGCGACAGAACGGATTGCAAAACCCCCAGCACAGGCCGTCCAATTCCAGAAAGTCGGCGACCGGTTTGCCGGAGTACGGGCAAATCTTGTTGAGAGAGGGGCCGCCTGACACCGCTATGGCATTTGAAACTCCTCCGACCGGCCAGGGCATGGATGGCAGGTCCTGCGGATAGGGAAACGGCTCATATCGAATGGTCAGACCCATTGCACGCCATTGTCTGACGGTCGGGTCTGACAGCAAGTCCAAACAATAGGCTCGGTTTGCTTCGGACACTGGCAGCCCATAGCCGATGATCCGTGCGGCAATTGGAGTGTAGAACGCGTCTGCCAGAGTGTATGCGCCAAACAACGGACCTTCTTTCGCGCCAGAGATGCGTCTCGCGTGCGCCCAGAGCGTCTCAATCCGATCAAGATCGGCTAAAGTCTGGGATGACGGGGCAAATCCTTGCCACACATGCTGTAACTGCATCGGGCATTGGCCACGCAGGGCGCTGAAACCGGCGACCATTTCAGTGCAGAGCCAGCGCGCGGTTGCTCGTGCAGCAGGATCTGCAGGCCACAGCCCTGCTTCCGGGTGACGCTCTGCCAGCGTTTCGGCCATGGCCAGGCTTTCGCCTACGACCGTCCCCTCGGGCAGGCGTAAGGCGGGAACCAGACGGGCCGGGGCAAGCGGTTCCATGTCTTGTTTCATGCTGCCGGAGTAAAGGCCGATCATGTGGCTGCGATAGGGCTGGTTGAATTTCTCAAGCATCAACCAGCCGCGCATGGACCAACTGGAAAAGAGGCGGTCGCCGATATACAAGTCATAAGTCATGCCGAAACAATGCCGCGGGTTTGCGGCTCGGTAAAACAGTGATTTGTGCGGGGCCTGTTCACGGAAGGTGATTGATCTTTCCGACCGACCAATTGCTGCCCAAAGTTACATCTGTAACTGACAGATTATCGATCCGGTGTGAAAAGGTCTGTTGCCCATCCAGATCGAGGGCGCGTTGTACCTGGGTAAGGATCACACCGAAATGTGCGACGATCACCAGATCTCGAGCTGTATGAGTTGAAACAAGCGCGTCGATGGCCGCGTCGACCCGGGCACGAACGTCGTTCCAGCTTTCGCCTTGTGGCGGACGGACGTCGCCGGGATTGTCCCAATAGGCAAAGGCCAGTTCCGGGTCTTCTGCTTCGATTTCTGCAAAACCCCGCAGTTCCCAGTTGCCGAAATGAATCTCACGAAGGTCTGGATCATGAGGCAGGCGTTGGCGCTGGCCCTGAATGGCTGATGCTGTGTCGATGGCGCGGGACAGGTCAGAAGAGATCACAAGTGCGTCGGGCGGCAGATGGTCGTGCAGACGCTTCAGGGCCTCTTTGTCGCTCAGGTCAGCGGGCAGATCGGACCAGCCAACCATGGTTTTTGCATGGGTTGGGCCGTGCCGGACGAGGTGAAGACGCGTCATGGCAATTGCCCTTTCAGAACCAAAGGCAACCCGGCTGTCACCTGTACCACCAGATCCGCCTGCGCCGCCAACGCGATGTTCAGCCGCCCTTGCGCCTCGCGGAATCGGCGGGCGAGCGCGTTGTCCGGGACGATCCCATGACCCACTTCGTTCGAGACGATCACAACCTGGGCCGGGCAAGCGCTCAGGGCGTCCAGCAGGTCGGTCTGTGCCGTATCCAGATCGGAGTCCGTCAGCAGATGATTGCTCAGCCACATGGTGGCACAGTCGATCAGGCAAATCTGATTTTGGGACAAGCGGGCCAGAACCGGACCCAGATCAAGAGGTTCTTCAACCGTGGTCCAGCCGTCGCCCCGTTGCACGAGATGGCGATCAACCTTCTGGCGCATCTCGTCATCAAACACTTGTGATGTTGCAAGGTAAACGCGGCTTTTCCCTGCGGAAACAACCCGTTCTTCGGCAAAAGCCGACTTTCCTGAGGCGGCTCCACCCAGAACCAAGGTTAAATCCGGCGACACAGTTCTTACCTATTGATGATCCACATAGCGCTGTTTTGCGTATCGGTCATAGGTCGGCAAAGCAAGCCCGGCCAACGCCTGCAAACACGGGAGAGGTTTATGGCACTGGATAATGCGACAGACTTTTCGATGTCCCGGCAAGCGATGAAGGCCGAGCTGCTGGATGCGGAGACGGAACTCAAGCTGGCTTACGCATGGCGCGATGAGCGCGATGAAAAGGCTCTGCACCGGCTGATTACGGCGTATATGCGGCTGGCGATTTCGATGGCGGCCAAGTTCAAACGCTATGGCGCGCCGATGAACGACCTCATCCAAGAGGCGGGCTTGGGGCTGATGAAAGCTGCGGACAAATTCGACCCGGACCGTGGCGTGCGCTTTTCGACCTATGCCGTCTGGTGGATCAAGGCGAGCATTCAGGATTATGTTATGCGCAATTGGTCCATGGTGCGGACGGGTTCGACCTCGGCTCAAAAATCGCTGTTTTTCAACATGCGGCGCGTTCAGGCCCGGTTGGAGCGTGAGGCTGCAACGGAAGGGTTCGAGTTGGATCGCCACCAATTGCATCAGATGATCGCCACAGAAATCGGCGTTCCCCTGCGCGATGTTGAGATGATGGAAGGGCGTCTGTCCGGTTCGGATTATTCTTTGAACGCCGTGCAGTCGGCGGACGAGGATGGCCGCGAATGGATCGACGCATTAGAAGATGATCGCGAACAAGCGGCTGAAGCGGTTGAACACAGCCACGATACCGAGCAATTGCGCGAATGGTTGCTGACGGCGATGTATGCGCTGAACGATCGCGAACGCTTCATCGTGCGCGAGCGTAAGCTGCGCGAGCCCGCCAGAACGTTGGAGAGCCTGGGCGATGAGCTGGGATTGTCCAAGGAACGCGTGCGCCAGCTTGAGGCTGCGGCCTTTTCAAAAATGCGTAAGAACCTTGAAGCCCAGTCGCGCGAGGTGCAACACTTCATCGCATGAAACATCTTGCGATTCTTGTGTGTGTTCTTAGCTTTACGGTTTCCTCAGCGCGACCGGGGGTGTCAGAAGGTTTGTTACCCGATAACGCGCTGACCGCGATGCGGGGTGCTGATGTCGTGATCCTGGGCGAAGTGCATGACAACCCCAGGCATCACCACGTACAGGCCGAAGCGCTTGAAGCTGTGTCGCCTTCGGCTGTTGTATGGGAGATGGTGACCGAAGAGGGCGCTCAACGGCTGTCGCAAAAGGCAGTTTCTGACCCTGATGAGCTGGGCCGTATCCTGAAATGGGCCGAGAGCGGGTGGCCGCCGCTCAGCATGTATTACCCCGTTTTCCAAGCCTCAAGTGCGCCAGTTTACGGGGCAATGGTGCCCCGAACGGCTGCGCGCGCCGCGATGGAACGCGGGGCGGCGACAGCTTTGGGCGCGGATGCAGCGCGGTATGGCTTGACCGTGCCACTGGCGCCCGAGGAACAGTCCGCGCGCGAGACGGATCAACTGGCCGCCCATTGCGATGCTCTGTCGGCTGAAATGTTGCCTCAGATGGTTGCGATCCAACGCTTGCGCGATGCGGTTCTGGCCCGTGCAGTCGTGCGAGCGATGGAGGAAACCGGAGGGCCGGTTGCCGTGATCACAGGCAATGGCCATGCGCGGACAGATCGGGGTATCCCAACCTATCTCGCACGCCTTCAACCGGGGTGGAAGGTGGTTTCCGTAGGACAATCCGAAGACGGCGTCATTGATGGTGACTTCGACATCGTAATCGACAGTCCAACGATAGTGCGCGAAGACCCTTGTGCAGCGTTTCAGGTGCAGAATTAATCGCTGGAACTACCTGCGGGCCTTGCCTAATGTCAGGGCCGACCGGCACAGGAAGGGCTGAACATGCTGTCATCCAAACGTATTCTGCTGATCATCGGTGGCGGGATCGCGGCCTATAAGTCGCTGGACCTGATCCGCAGGCTACGTGAACGCGGCGCAGCTGTGAAACCCGTTCTGACCCGCGCAGCGGAAGAATTTGTAACGCCCTTGTCTGTGTCCGCGTTGGCAGGCGAAAAAGTCTATCGCGATTTGTTCGATCTGACTGATGAGGCCGAGATGGGGCATATTCAATTGTCACGCTCGGCTGATCTGATCGTCGTAGCCCCGGCAACGGCGGACCTGATGGGCAAGATGGCTGCTGGGCTCGCCAATGATTTGGCGTCGACCCTTCTGATGGCCACCGACACACCTGTTCTGTGCGCGCCCGCAATGAATGTGCGTATGTGGGACCATCCGGCCACGCAACGCAACCTGAAGCAGCTTCAGGAAGATGGCGTGCGCTTTGTCGGCCCGAACGAGGGCGATATGGCCTGTGGCGAGTACGGTCCGGGGCGCATGTCAGAACCATTGGAAATCGTGGCAGCGATCGAGGCGCAGCTAACTGCGGGCCCTTTGCTGGGCAAACGCGTGCTGGTGACCTCTGGCCCTACGCACGAACCGATTGACCCGGTGCGCTATATCGCGAACCGGTCGTCCGGGGCGCAAGGTGCCGCTGTGGCGCGTGCTCTGGCGGATTTGGGGGCCGAGGTGATCTTTGTCACCGGTCCTGCAGATGTGCCTCCTCCGGCAGGTGTGCAGGTCGTATCGGTCGAGACCGCGCAACAGATGTCGGATGCCGTCGATGCGGCTCTGCCCGTGGCCGCGGGCGTGTTCGCAGCAGCAGTGGCGGATTGGCGTGTTGCCAGCGCGTCGGACAAGAAGCTGAAGAAAAGCCGCGACGGCCTGCCTGTACTGGAATTTGCCGAAAACCCGGACATCCTGAAACGAGTATCCCGAATGGATGTGGGCCGCCCACCGCTGGTGGTTGGCTTTGCGGCTGAAACGGACGATGTGGTCGAACACGCAACGGCCAAACGGTTGCGCAAAGGCTGCGATTGGATCGTCGCCAACGATGTCAGCCCGGCAACCGGCATTATGGGTGGGTCCGAGAATGCGGTCATCCTGATCTCGGATAGTGGAGCAGAGGAATGGCCGCGTCTGGGGAAGGACGAAGTTGCCCGGCGGCTGGCGGCAAAGATCGCAAACGCATTGGCAGGCTGAAGGAAAGGCAAGGGCATGGTTGCAATTCGAGTAATCCGTGAAGACGGAGCAGACCCCGCCGTGGCGCTTCCATCTTATGAAACGTCAGGGGCGGCTGGCGCGGATGTGCGTGCTAATCTACCCGACGGCGTGCCGATAGCTCTGGATCCCGGTCAACGCGCACTGGTGCCAACCGGCCTGCGCATCGAAATCCCGCAAGGGTATGAGGTTCAGGTTCGGCCCCGCTCGGGTTTAGCATTGAAACACGGGATTACACTGCCCAATACGCCAGGCACCATTGACAGCGATTATCGCGGCCCCTTGGGTGTGATCGTTATGAATGCAGGCCAGGACCGGTTCGAGATCGCCCATGGCGACCGCATTGCGCAGCTTGTGGTCGCGCCGGTCGTGCAGGCCAAGTTTGAACTGACCAGGGCGCTGGGCGATACGGATCGCGGGGTTGGCGGTTTCGGCTCAACCGGGCGCGGCTGATGCTGCTTGTTCTTGGTCTGGCCGCGGGACTTTGGGGTGTTGGCTATATGGCCGGTACGTCAAAAACAGCGCGTGTGGTTTCGGTCAGTGTGCTGTTGGGGGGGGTGATCCTGTCTCATCTTACTCTGCCCGACGGACATCCGCTGCGTCAGGCGACGGGCGGCTCGGCTGCAATGTGGCTGATCCTTGCGGGTTTCGCGGCCATCATTTTGCTATATGGCAGAGTTCTGAAAGCCCTGCGAAATCGCGCGGGGTCAGTTTCAGACCAGGAACCCGCCATGCCCACCGACCGATTTACCGAGACCGAGCTGGACCGCTATGCCCGCCATATCGTTTTGCGCGAACTGGGCGGGCCGGGTCAGAAAAAGCTGAAAAAGGCGCGGGTTCTGGTGATTGGCGCGGGTGGTTTGGGTGCCCCTGCTTTGCAATATCTGGCGGCCGCTGGAGTAGGCACAATCGGTGTCATCGATGATGACGTCGTCGAGAACGCCAACCTGCAGCGACAGGTCATTCATCGGGATACAGATATCGGGATGCCCAAGGTTTTTTCGGCCCAGCAAGCGATGGAGGCGCAAAACCCGAACGTGGTGGTTCTTCCTTATCATCGCCGGTTGAGCGATGAGATCGCGACCGACCTGTTTGCCGACTTCGATCTGATTCTTGACGGCACCGATAATTTTGAGACCCGCTATCTGGCGAACCGAACGGCTGTCGCGCTGGGCAAGCCATTGATCTCGGGGGCTTTGTCGCAGTGGGAAGGGCAACTGAGTGTGTTTGACCCGGCCAATGGCAGTCCTTGCTATCAGTGCATTTTCCCCGAAGCTCCGGCCCCCGGATTGGCCCCGTCCTGTTCCGAGGCTGGTGTGATCGGCCCGCTGCCGGGTGTTGTTGGATCAATGATGGCAGTTGAGGCGATTAAGGTAATCACGGGCGCGGGAATGGCGCTGCGCGGCGAGATGCTGATCTATGACGCGCTTTATGGGGAAAGCCGCAAAATCACTCTGACCCGCCGCGCCGATTGCCCCGTCTGTGGTACCGCAAACGATTAACATTTCTTTACGCAGGCCTGGGGTTCTGGAACACCCGGCCATGGCGACTTAGCTATAGGGTCAAAGGAGATCTGCATGACCAATCCGATCCTGTCCAATTGGACCACCCCATTCGAAATCGCGCCTTTCACTGATATCTCGGATGATGATTTCTCGCCTGCGCTGGATAAGGCGATGAAAGCGCATAATGCCCAGATTGACGCAATTGCAGCGAATCCAGAGGTGCCTACATTTGCCAACACGGTTGAGGCGCTTGAGGCCGCAGGCGAGCAACTGGACAAGGTTCTGTCGGTCTTTTTCACTGTCGCAGGTGCAGATAGCAATCCCAAGCGGGAAGAGCTGCAACGGGAGTTTTCCCCCAAACTTTCGGCACATTTTTCAGGGATTTCCTCGAATAAGGCGCTGTTCAAACGCGTTGCCGACCTTTGGACGCGGCGTAATGATCTGAACCTTTCCGAAGAACAGGCCCGCGTGCTGATGCTGACTCATCGGGGTTTCGTGCGCGCTGGTGCAGCCTTGGAAGGGGACGCTGACGCCCGTATGCAAGAGATCAAATCGCGTCTCGCCTCATTGGGTACATCCTTTACGCAGAACCTGTTAGCGGATGAGCGAGACTGGTTCATGGATCTGACCGAAGAGGATTTGCAGGGCCTGCCGGAATTTGTCGTGGACGCGGCCCGCGCTGCTGGGCAAGAGAAGGATGCCGAGGGGCCAGTTGTTACCCTGTCGCGGTCATTGATTGTTCCGTTCCTGCAGTTCTCGCCCCGCCGGGACCTGCGTGAAAAGGCCTATCGCGCCTGGGCTGCGCGCGGGGCCAATGGTGGAGAGACTGACAACCGCGACATTGCGGCTGAGATTTTGGTGCTGCGCAACGAACGCGCCAACCTGCTGGGCTATGACACTTTCGCCGATTATAAGCTGGAAACCGAAATGGCCCGCACGCCGGACCGCGTGCGTGAGTTGTTGATGCAAGTGTGGGAACCGGCCAAGTCCCGCGCCGATGCCGACGCTGAAATCCTGACGCAGATGATGCAGGAAGACGGCATCAATGGCCCGCTGGAAGCCTGGGATTGGCGTTACTACGCCGAAAAACGGCGCAAGGCGGAACACGATCTGGATGAGGCGGCGTTGAAACCTTACTTGCAACTGGATCGTATGATCGAAGCTTCGTTTGCATGTGCCAACCGGCTGTTCGGGTTGGAGTTCAAACCGTTGGATGTACCGCTCTATCACCCTGACTGCCGAGCTTGGGACGTCACACGTGACGGGAAGCACATTGCCGTTTTTATCGGTGACTACTTTGCCAGGGGTTCCAAGCGGTCTGGTGCCTGGTGCAGCGCGATGCGAGCGCAGGCCAAGTTTCCGAAAGCTCAGGCACCGGTTGTCATCAATGTCTGCAACTTCGCCAAAGGTGAACCCGCCTTGCTGTCTTATGATGACGCGCGGACGCTGTTCCATGAATTCGGCCATGCCCTGCATCAGATGCTGTCCGATGTGACCTATGAAAGCATCTCGGGCACGTCCGTGGCGCGCGATTTCGTCGAATTGCCCAGCCAGCTTTACGAACACTGGTTGGAAGTGCCCGAGGTTCTGGCCGAGTTTGCGACGCATGCCGAAACGGGCGAACCGATGCCGCAAGAGATGCTGCAAAAGGTACTAAACGCCGCCAATTTCGATCAAGGATTCCAGACAGTTGAATATGTCGCCTCGGCCCTTGTTGATCTGGCATTCCACGACGGTGAGGCACCGGCAGACCCGATGGCAAGACAGGCCGAAGTTTTGGCGGAATTGGGGATGCCGCGTGCCATCGGAATGCGCCACGCGACCCCGCATTTTGCGCATGTCTTTGCGGGTGATGGCTATAGCTCGGGTTATTACAGCTACATGTGGTCCGAGGTGATGGATGCAGATGCCTTTGCCGCCTTTGAAGAGGCGGGTGGTGCCTTTGATCCGGAACGTGCCAAGGCGCTAGAGGACAATATCCTGTCCACCGGCGGGTCGCGCGAGGCGGAAGACCTGTATCTGGCGTTCCGGGGTCGATTGCCGGGAGTGGACGCCCTGTTGAAGGGCCGCGGCTTGATCGCGGCCTGAGTTCAGTAGCCCAGAGTGCGATCCACCAGATGCACAAAGGGTTCACCGGCCTCGCCACGTCGGATGTTTTCGCAAATGACCTGCGCGGCTGTGACCGGGCGGGTTTCAGATGCGATGTGAGGGGTCACAGTGACGTTCGGATGCGCCCAATAGGGGTGATCGGCGGGCAGGGGCTCGACACGGAACACGTCCAGCGTCGCGTGGCCGATCTGACCCGTGTTCAGGGCATCCAATAGCGCCTCGTCGTCGATCAGCGGGCCGCGACCCGGGTTAATGATCCGCGCACCCTTGGGCAGCAAGGCCAGCGTTTCGGCGTTCAGCGCGTTTTCTGTGGCGGGGGTATCGGGCAGCAACAGCACCACGATCTCTGCCTGAGAAAGCGCTTGGCGGAGGCCTTCGTGGCTATGCAGGCAGGTCACACCGGGGATGTCCTTGGCGGTGCGACTCCAACCGGTGACTTGAAAGTTAAGCGCCGCCAGCGCACGGACGGCAGCTTCGCCCAATGCGCCAAGACCTAGAACGCTGATCTTGCGGTCCTGGGCCAATGGAATTGCGTCCGGGCCCCATGCGCCATCCTGTACGGTGATGTGCCGGTCCATCCCCAGATGATAGCGCAGCACGTGGCCCACCACCCATTCGGTCATGCCCTGGGTCAGCCCGTGATCCACCATCCGAGCCAGCGGAACGGTCAGCGTTTCATTATCCGCGATCTTTTCGACCCCGGCCCAGAGACTCAGTACCGCTTTCAGACGCGTGAAGGGTGCAAAATCCTGCAACCCGCCATTTGGGGCGTAGATTACGTAATCGACCTGATCCGGTTCAAAATCCGTTCCAAGCCGGACGTCCACACCGGCCTCATCAAGATATTGCGTCAGCAGCGGTTCATACACAGGCCAAAGGGCAGGGCGCGCAGAAAACAGGACGTTTACGGGCATCAGGGGCCTTTCAAGTCAGCGGGGACGGTGGATATGTGCGCTTTGGACGATGCCAAATGCGGCCATCAGAACCAACATGGCCGAGCCGCCATAGCTGACCATTGGCAGCGGCACGCCGACGACTGGGGCCATGCCCATCACCATCGACATGTTGACAGCAAAGAACAGGAAGAAGTTCAATGCAATGCCCAGAGTGACCAGTGAAGAAAACCGATCCTTGGTTGCCAAAGCTGTAACCATACAGAACAAAAGGATCAGCGTGTAGAGGGTCAACAGCGTGATACCGCCGACAAATCCGAACTCTTCCGCCAGCGTCGTGAAAATGAAGTCGGTGTGCTTTTCAGGCAGAAAGTTCAACCGGGACTGTGTCCCTTGCATGAACCCGCGCCCGTTCCAGCCCCCGGACCCCAGGGCGATCTTGGATTGGGTGATATGATACCCGGCACCTAGTGGATCGGTTGATGGGTCCAGAAACGTGTCAATTCGGCGGAACTGATAGTCCTTGAGCAATTGCCATTCGGTTCCTCGGCTATTGAACACAGTGGCGATCAACCCCACAACCGCGGCGATAACGGCTGCAAAATAGGCCCAGTGGACACCTGCGAGAAACATCAAGCCGCCACCTGCGGCCAACAACAGGATCGACGTACCAAGGTCCGGTTGCTTCAGAACCAACAACGTGGGCAGGATGATCAGCGCCACCGGGATAAAAACCCAAAGCGGGCGAGAGGTCTTGTGCGAAGGCAACCAGTCGTAATAGGCCGCCAGAACCATGACCAGCGCGACCTTCATGACTTCTGAGGGTTGCAGGCGCATGAAACCAAGGTCGATCCAGCGCTGCGCGCCCATACCGATGGTCCCGAACAGTTCAACAAAGACCAGCAACGCGACTGAGCCCAGATAGGCCAGAACGGACATGTTGCGCCAGAACCAGATCGGCACCAGCGCAATGATGAACATCGCAGTCAGGCCAAGTCCGAAACGTTCCATTTGCGGCTCGGCCCAGGGTGTCCACGACCCGCCCGCGACCGAATACAGCATCAGGAACCCCGCACTGGCCGTGCTGATCAGCAGCAGGGTCAGCGGCCAGTTCATGTACAGGAATTTTCGGAACCCAGACGGCGTGGATTTGACGGCATATTCAAGATAGCTCATGCGCGGTCCTTTCCGTCCGGACGCGCTTTGGGCCGACGGTCGCCTTCAAGCCGTTTTTGCTGTTCCTTGATACGCTCGCGATCCGCAACGGGGTACGCATCGAGAGGAGGCGTGCCGTTATAGAGCGCTTGAAGCATGATATCCCGCGCCACGGGGGCCGCGGCCTTGGACCCGCCGCCGCCATGTTCAACCACGACCGCAATGGCGTATTTGGGTTTGTCGTACGGGGCAAAACTGACGAACAGCGCGTGGTCGCGGCGTTCCCAGGGCAGATCCTCGTTACGGATCACACCGGCGGCACGTTCGGCTTTTGTGATATTTCGCACCTGGCTGGTGCCGGTTTTACCCGCCATGCGGAAATCTTCCGCGATAATGCGGCTGCGATAAGCCGTACCGCGACGGTCGTTCGAAACAGACCACATCGCGTCGCGGATATATTTGAGATTGGTGGGGCTGATCTCAAGAGGTTCACCCGCACCGCTGGGCTGCTCAATCCCGTTGACAGATCGCACCAGACGGGGCGAGACCGCGCGTCCTGTGGCAATCCGAGCGGTCATCAACGCCAATTGCATGGGCGAGGCCAGCATGAATCCCTGCCCAATCGACGCATTGGCGGTATCGCCGCTAAGCCACTCTTGGCCATGGACCCGTTGTTTCCATTCCTGATTGGGTGCCAACCCGGCGCGCACAGCAGACATGGGGATGTTGTGCTTGATGCCTAGCCCCAAGGTGCGCGACATGTCGGAAATTCTATCGATCCCAACCTTCAAGGCCACGTCGTAATAGTAAACGTCGCAACTGCGCTTCAGTGATGTATTGAGGTCCACCATGCCATGTCCGCCGCGCTTCCAGCAGTGGAAGCGGCGGCTGCCGACTTTCAGATGGCCGGGGCAGTAAACGGTGTTGCCGGGGCCGATGACACCGGCCTCAAGTGCGGCCAGCGCGGTAACCATCTTAAAGGTCGAACCCGGCGGATAAGTGCCCTGGACCGTCTTATTCGCCAGCGGGCGGTACTTGTCCTGCGTCAGCATCCGGTAGTCCGCGACCGAGATACCACGCACGAACAGGTTTGGATCGAAACTGGGCGCAGAGGCCATCGCGCGCAAGTCACCGGTTTCACAATCGATCACAACAGCGGCGGCGCTTTCCCCGGCCAGACGGGCCTGTGCGTATTGCTGCAGGTCTGCGTCGACAGACAGCTGCAAATCGGCTCCGGGTTGGCCTTCTTGCCGGTCCAGCTCGCGCATGACACGACCGGTCGCGTTGACCTCGACACGCTTGGCGCCGGCCTTGCCGCGCAAAGAAATTTCTTGCTTCGCCTCAAGACCCACCTTGCCAATCTGAAATCGCGGGATTCGCAGAACGGGTTCAGGGTCTTCGATCTGGCTGAGGTCGTAATCACTGACCGGCCCGACATAACCAACGATATGGGCGAAATCCTCATAGCGTGGATATTGTCGCGTCAGACCTACCTCGGGTGTGACACCCGGTAGCGCCGGGGCGTTGACGGCAACTTTCGAAATGTCTTCCCAGGTGACCTGATCGGCCAGCGTGACCGGCAGGAACGGGGCCGAGCGGCGCATTTCGGTCCGGGCCCGTTCGATCTCGTCATCATTCAGCGGGATCAGTTCGGACAATTTGCTGATCACCTGGTCCACATCACCTGCATCTTCGCGCACTATGACGATGCGGTACGAGGGCGAGTTCTGCCCAATGATCTGCCCGTTGCGGTCGTAGATTCGCCCGCGGTTCGGGGGGATCAGGCGGATGTTGATGCGGTTTTCCTCGGCCAGCAGGCGATATTCATCGGCCTGGTCCACTTGCATGAACCGCATACGTGCTGCCAGCCCGCCAACAAAGGCCGCTTGCAGACCACCCAATAGCAGTGCCCGCCTTGGCAGGCGTTTATAGGCCAGACCCTGAGACTTGGGCTTGCGCGGTTTCATGCCCGACCTCCTACCGCACCGGCATCCGATGCAGACAGGCGACGAACTCCAAACACGCCTTGGCTCAGTGCCACAAGGATCGGATAGCAGGCAATTGTCAGCACGAGTTGGATCAATACGGGCCACAGCGCGGCCTGTTGCACGGACAAGATTGAAAGAATGACTCTGTTCACCAGAAAGACACCTGTGATGACCACGCCAACGGACATCCATTCACCGATAAAACCGGTATCTTTCATACCCGGCGCCGCCGAGCGCAGATAGGCTGATCCAAAGACAACCAACGCTGCCAAAAGGCCAGGTGGGCGTTGCAGTAGAAGATCCGCCATCAGCATGACGAAAGCAACCAGCAGGGTTGGGACATAGTCGGGGCGACGCAGCACCCAGGCAAAGGTCAGGGCAATCAGAACGTCAGGAAAGGGCCAACGGCCGGGTTGTGCATCCAAAGGCAACAAGTGCAGGAACAGCACCATAAAGGCCAGCGCCGCATAAAGGCCACGCATGGCCCAGTTATGTGAGGTGGGCTTATCCATCGCTCAGCTCTTCGGGCGACAGGGCGACTTCGGGGCGGGTGGGGCCGACGATACCGCCGGGGTCTTGAATGGTCGGGGCCGAGTTGAACCGCAGAACCCGCAGAAACTCCAGCCGTTCGAAATCGGCCGACAAACGCACGCGCAATCGACCACCCGGGTCCGATGCGATCTGGCCGACCAGCAATCCGGCCGGAAACACGCCGCCGTCGCCGGATGTAATGACGCGATCTCCGGGACGAACCAGTTCACGATTTTCAAGGAACTCGACCACGGGTGCCGACGTGTTGTCCCCTTTGATCAACGCGGTCTGGCCCGAGGGCTGGATGGTTGCGGGGATGGCGCTGGTGGCATCTGTCACCAGAATAACGCGGGCGGTGTCCGGGCCAACGCCCGATATACGCCCAACCAGGCCGATGCCATCCATTGTGGCCCATCCATCGACGATGCCGTCGCGTTGACCCACATTCAGCAAAACAGATTGCCGGAAGGGCGAGCCGCTGTCAGCCATCACAACACCGGTGATATAGGTCAGACGGGGGTCAAGCCGCACATTGTTCAGATCGAGCAGCCGCGCGTTTTCCTGTTCCAGTTGCAGCGCCGCTTCTTTCCAGGCGCGCATCAGGCGCAATTCGCTACGCAGCTCACGGTTTTGTTCGCTCAGGCGCTGATAGCTTTGGAAATCGCGTACAAGGTTCACGGCGGCGGTCACGGGAACCATGGCCCATTCCATCGAAGGAACCACAGCATCCACCACCTGCGCGCGGAACCGTTCTACGCGCGGACTGTCGATACGCCAGACCAGAAAGATTCCCAAAAGGCACAGGATAACGATGCCCAGCAGCAAGCGCCGCAAGGGGGTTGTGTAGTCATCGCGCTGTGATCGGTCTTTTGCCACAGGTTACCTTCCCGTGCTGCTCGTGCCGAATTTACCCTATGTGCAAAGGGTGCGCGCCTTAGCTTTCGTAGTCAATCGCATGGCGCAGCTGTTTTTCATATTCTAGCGCCTTACCGGTGCCCAAAGCCACACAATTCAGGCTTTCGTCGGCAATCGACACGGCCAGACCGGTCTGTTCACGCAGGGCCAGATCCAGATCACCCAGCAGCGCACCACCGCCTGTCAGCATCACGCCCCGGTCCACAATGTCCGCAGCCAAATCGGGCGGAGTGGTTTCCAGAGCGGTCATCACCGCCTCGCAAATCTGCTGAACAGGTTCCGAGAGCGCTTCGGCAACCTGCGCCTGGCTGATCTCGATTTCTTTGGGCACACCGTTCAACAAGTCGCGCCCACGGATGTGCATCGACTGACCACGGCCATCATCTGGCATACGGGCGGTGCCGATGGTGGTCTTGATCCGTTCTGCCGTGGATTCACCGACCAACAGGTTCTGCTGACGGCGCAGGTACGAGATGATTGCTTCGTCCATACGGTCTCCACCAACGCGGACCGAGCGGGCGTAAACGATGTCACCCAGCGACAAAACCGCAACTTCGGTCGTACCACCACCGATATCGACGACCATGTTGCCGGTCGGGTCGGTGATCGGCATACCCGCGCCGATCGCCGCTGCAATCGGTTCTGCAATGAGGCCCGCGCGACGCGCGCCTGCGGACAGAACCGACTGACGGATTGCGCGTTTTTCAACCGGGGTCGCACCATGAGGCACGCAGACGATGATTTTGGGTTTTGAGAAGGTCGAACGTTTGTGCACCTTGCGGATGAAGTGCTTGATCATCTCTTCCGCCGTGTCGAAGTCGGCAATCACACCTTCGCGCATCGGGCGGATGGCTTCGATCGAACCGGGGGTCCGGCCCAGCATCAGCTTGGCGTCTTCGCCGACAGCGAGAACTTTTTTCACACCGTCCTTGACGTGGTAGGCAACCACCGAGGGTTCAGACAGGATGACACCGCGCCCCTTGACGTAAACCAGCGTGTTTGCTGTTCCAAGGTCGATAGCCATGTCCGCTGTGAACAGGCCGCCCAGATTGCCAAAGATCCCCATGTTTCCCCTGATCCTGTATGTCGGTTTTTCTACTGCCCGCGACTCGACGGTTCCGGGACGGATGACTTATAGGGTGCCATCACGCCCGGTAAAAGGGCTGATTCCGCGACAATCAGCACCTTTCCGCCTTATTGAATGGGACTTTAGAAGGCAAAATGCTCTCTTATCAACACATTTACCACGCCGGCAATCTGGCTGATGTCCAAAAGCACGCTTTACTGGCGTGGGTGCTGAATTATTTGACGCGCAAGGACAAGCCGCTCAGCTATGTCGAAACGCATTCCGGGCGGGGCTTGTACAAGCTGGATGCGGCCGAGTCCGTGCGCACCGGAGAGGCGGCTGCAGGGATTCAGCGGGTACGGCAAGAAGGGTGGTTCGGACCGGACCATCCGATGGCGCAGGTTTTGGAAAACGTGCAGGCCCGTCACGGCGTTTCCGCTTATCCGGGCTCACCTCTGGTTGCGGCCAATCTGCTGCGGGATCAGGACAGCCTGCATTTTGCAGAGTTGCATCCGCAGGAACATGCGGCTCTGGCTTTGGCCATGTCGCCCTATGGGGCCAGGGTTTACCAGCAAGACGGTTTTGCGCTGGCGCAGTCATTGCTTCCACCTACACCGCGCAGGGGAATGATGCTGATCGACCCGAGTTATGAGGTCAAAACCGATTATGACCGCTTGCCCGGGATCATCGCCAAGCTGCACCGCAAGTGGAATGTCGGGGTCATCGCGCTGTGGTATCCAATCCTGTCGGATAAGCGCCACCTGCCCATGATCCGCGCGCTGAAGTCGCAAAGCTACCCCAAAGCAGCCTGTCACGAGGTGACGTTCCCTCCGGTTCGGGAAGGGCACCGGATGATCGGATCTGGGATGTTCATCATCAACGCCCCGTTTAGTATCGAAGATGAAATGGACCGTCTGTCCGCTTTGTTTGCCCAGCTTTGAACAACGGTTTGGTGAACCGTACCGGCGGCTTCTGCCTCGTTGGTCTGCATCAAAGATGCCGTCAAACAAATTGGGCCTGGCAGTGCGATATAAGCGCACGGCCAGGCCCAAAACCCAAGATGAGACGGCGAAGCCGGTTCGCCGCGGGTGCGGGAGCCTTTGTTCCGTTCAGGTCAGATCTTTGTAGCTGATCTCACGCGCGTCTGCGCCCGGACCGGCCTTTTCTCGACGCATGATCAGGCGGTTCAATGCATGGATATATGCTTTGGCCGAGGCAACGACCGTGTCTGTATTGGCCGACTGACCTGTAGCGATCATGCCGTCCTCGCTCAGGCGAACAGAAACGGTAGCCTGCGCATCGGTGCCTTCGGTGACCGCGTGCACCTGATACAGCTGCAGCCGTGCTGTATTAGGATAGATTGCCCGGATCGCTTTGAAGGTCGCGTCCACCGGCCCGTCACCATGTTCAGTGGCGACAATGTCTTTGCCGTCCATTTCCAATTCAACGGTCGCTTCCGCCTGACCACCAGTGCCGCAGGTCACTTTCATCGAGACAAGCTGCAGGAAGTCATCGTGTTCATCCATTGTCATCAACGCGATCAGGTCGTCGTCAAACACCTCTTTCTTGCGATCAGCCAGATCCTTGAACCGCACAAAGATGTCTTTGAGTTGGTTGTCACCGACCTCAAAACCCAAGGTCTCGAGCTTATCGCGCAGCGCTGCGCGGCCCGAGTGTTTGCCCAACGGCAGAGATGTACCGGAGAGGCCAATGTCCTCGGGGCGCATGATTTCAAAGTTTTCGCGGTTCTTGAGCATCCCGTCCTGATGGATGCCGCTTTCATGGGCAAAGGCATTCTTGCCGACGATGGCCTTGTTGAACTGCACGCTGAAGCCCGACACGGTCGCCACCCTGCGCGAGATGTGCATGATCTTGGTGGTGTCGATACCGGTGTGCCACGGCATGATGTCATTGCGGGTGCGCAGGGCCATGACGACCTCTTCCAACGCTGTGTTGCCAGCACGTTCGCCCAGCCCGTTGATGGTGCATTCGATCTGGCGCGCGCCTCCTGCGACGGCGGCCAGCGAGTTCGCAGTCGCCATGCCAAGGTCATTGTGGCAGTGGGTGGCGAAGATTACCTCACCCGCGCCCGGAACCGTTTCGATCAGACGTTTGATCAGGTCAGCAGACTCTATGGGCGCGGTGTATCCCACCGTGTCGGGGATGTTGATCGTGGTTGCCCCGGCTTTGATCGCAATCTCGATCACGCGGCACAGATAGTCCCATTCCGTCCGGGTCGCATCCATCGGTGACCACTGAACGTTTTCGCACAGGTTGCGCGCGTGGCTGACCGTTTCGTGGATTTTTTCGGCCATCTCATCCATTGTCAGGTTTGGAATGGCGCGGTGCAGCGGAGAGGTGCCGATGAAAGTGTGAATCCGGTTCTTTTCGGCGTGTTTCACCGCTTCCCAACAACGATCAATGTCGGCAATATTGGCACGGGCCAGACCGCAGATGCGGCTGTTCTTCGCGCGTTGGGCAATCTCGGATACCGCTTTGAAATCACCTTCGGACGCAATTGGAAAGCCGGCTTCGATGATGTCGACGCCCATCTCGTCCAGAAGCTCGGCGATTTCCAGCTTTTCGTCATGGGTCATGGTGGCGCCGGGGCTCTGCTCGCCGTCGCGCAAAGTGGTGTCAAAGATCAAGACGCGGTCTTGGTCGGTCACGTTGGTCATGGGAATCTCTTTCTTGTCTGTCCTAAAGCCTTATTGGCGCGCTGGCGTCCTCCTCTGAGCGGGCGCGCCGGATGGCACGCTCAGAGGCGGATTAGGATCAGTAGGCCACGCTGAGACGCACCGCGCAGGGCGGTGTCGGCACAAAGGATATTTGCATGGTTGATCATGGGATTGAGGTTATACAGAGCCCGCCGGGAATGAAAAGACCAATTTGCGCCCAAGAGGTCATCCACTGGTATTCTCATTCCAGCCCAACTTGATTGTATCGTCCGCGCAGCTAGCTGGATGCAGATGAAAACAGCATTGATCATCGGAGCCTCGGGCGGAATTGGCGCAGCGGTCCGCACCATCTTGGAAACGCAGGGCATTTCGGTGACGGGCCTGTCGCGGTCATTGGACGGGTTCGATCTAACCGATCCGGATCATGCTTTGCAGATACTTGATGGGCAGGCAGGCCCGTTTGACTTGATTCTGGTCGCGTCCGGGGCGTTGGAGATCGAAGGGGCTGCACCGGAAAAGACAATTCGTGCGGTTTCGGCCAAGGCGATGATGGATCAGTTTGCCCTTAACACGGTTGGTCCGGCTTTAGTCCTGAGCCGGTCGCATAAGCTGTTGCCCCGCAAGGGACGATCGGTTTTCGCGGTCCTGTCGGCGCGGGTGGGGTCCATAGGGGACAATCGGATGGGGGGCTGGATCAGCTACCGGGCCGCCAAGGCCGCGGTTAATCAGGTTGTTCATACCGCGGCCATCGAGCTATCGCGCACGCGTAAACAGGCGATTTGCGTCGCCCTACACCCGGGAACCGTGAGAACTGCGTTCACACAGAAGTACCTGAACCGGCATCCCGCTGTAGAGCCTGAAGACGCCGCTCAGAATCTGTTGTCAGTGATCAATGGGCTCACACCGACTGATACCGGCGGGTTTTTCGATTGGGCCGGGCATCCCGTTCCTTGGTGAGGGCTTACCCGTCGGATGCCTCGGGCGCTTCGGCTGGATCATCAGGCGCAGGCTGTGGATCTTGAGCGTCTGATTCGCTTTGCTGTTCAGAAGCCCCGCCCGGCAACACTCCGTTTTCCCAGATTCCGGTTTCTTCCTGCCCGTTGGCATAGCGCATCGTTCCGCTGCCCTGCCGCTTGTTGTCGACAAAATTGCCTTCATACACATCGCCGTTTGAATAGGTGGCGACGCCCTCGCCTTCGATCTTGCCCTCGGACCAGTCGCCTACGAATTTGAACCCGGCAGGGGTCACAATTTCCCCTTTGCCATGCCGTTTTCCCTTCAGGAAATCACCGGTATAGACTGTCCCGTCGGAATAGGTCGCTTTGCCCTTGCCCTGCCGAACACCATCGATCCATTCACCGTCATAGACCGACCCGTCTGCACGTGTCACCACACCCTTGCCGTGGCTTTGCGCGTTCTTGAACTGGCCCTTGTAGATCATACCGTTGGCATAGGTGGCCGTGCCCTGACCCTCGATCACGCCCGCAATCCAATCGCCTTCATAGGTTGACCCATCGGGATACGTGATGCGGCCGGTCCCCTCGGCCAGATCAGCAACAAAATCGCCAACGTAGACCGAGCCATCGGGATAGGTCAGCTCTCCCAGGCCTTCGATCTGTCCTTGGTTCCAGTCGCCGGTATACACAAATCCATCCGTACCGGTGAACGTGCCCTTGCCCTGACGGCGATCATCGACAAAATCGCCTTCATATACGTCGCCTTGCGCGTGGGTCACTTTGCCTTTGCCCTGACGGCGCCCTTCCACCAGATCACCTTCGTATACATCGCCATTGGCATAGGTCAGACGACCGGTGCCAGTGATCTGATCCTGAGCCCATTCACCGGAATAGATCATGCCGTCGGGCATGGTTTGCATGCCTGTGCCATCGCGCAAGCCAGCACTGACATCACCTTCATACACACTGCCATCTGCATAAGTGATTTTGGCCTCACCTTGCCGCTGACCGTCAACCCAGTCGCCATCATAGATGTATCCGTCGGGATAGGTCAGAACGCCTTTGCCGTGCCGCTGGGCGTTTTTGAACTCACCTTCATAGCGTGTGCCGTTTGCAAATTGTGCAACACCTGTGCCGTTGATCGACCCGTTGGACCATTCGCCGTCAAAGCTGCTGCCATTGGCGTAGACGATCTTGCCGCGCCCTTCGGGCTGGCCCTTGGCAAAACTGCCTTCATAGATCGATCCGTCGGGATAGCGGGTGACGCCCTGGCCTTGAATCTCGCCCTCGACCCATTGGCCAGTATATTCAAACCCGTTGGGCAGCCGGTATGTTCCCGTCCCGTGGCGCAACCCGTTTTCATAGGTGCCTTCATAGACACCGCCAACCTCGTCATCCTTTACGATGACAGTTCCGTCCTGAGCAAACGCCGTCGCAGCCAGACTCATCCCCGCTGCCAGAATCGTGTATCGGATTACGTTCATTTTTATCCTGCCTGCCGGGTCATTGCTGGTTGCATCTTTGCGCGCAAAACTAGGATACCGTCGAGGGCAGGGCAACGGCTTTTGCCGCATTGGCCTTTTACTCGCGCGGTGATCTGCTAAATGGCAATAGGACTGACGAGGCAAGAGGGCAGCATGGCCGACCGTTTCCGCATCACTTTGGCGCAACTGAACCCGACTGTGGGCGACATCGAAGGCAACGCAGCCAAGGCCGTTTCCGCGTGGAAGAAAGGCAAGGCAGCCGGTGCTGATCTGGTGGCCTTTCCCGAGATGTTCATCACCGGGTACAACACGCAGGATTTGGTCCAGAAGCCGGTGTTTCACAGTGCAGCCATGGAGGCGGTCGAGGCGTTGGCCAAGACGTGTTCAGACGGCCCCGCGATTTCCATAGGCGCGCCCTGGGCCGAAGAGGGTAAACTGTTCAATGCCTACCTGATCCTCAAGAACGGGCGGATCACCAGTAAGGTTTTGAAACATCATCTGCCGAACGAAACCGTGTTTGACGAAGTGCGCCTGTATGATGCCGGTCCTCTAGGCGGGCCCTATTCAGTTGGAAACTTCCGAATTGGCAGCCCAATCTGCGAGGATGGCTGGCACCCGGACGTGGCGGAAACACTCGAAGAAACCGGGGCCGAGTTTTTGCTGATCCCCAACGGATCGCCCTATTTCCGCGACAAATACGACGTGCGCCTCAACCATATGGTGGCACGGGTGGTCGAAACAGGTTTGCCACTGATCTATCTCAACATGGTTGGCGGGCAGGACGATCAGGTCTTTGACGGGGCCAGCTTTGGCCTGAATCCGGGCGGAGAGCTGGCCTTTCGGATGCCTGTATTTGACGAAACTGTCTCTCAGGTTGACGTTGAGCGTGGTGACGATGGTTGGCGGATCGTGACGGCCGAAATTGTTCCTCAGCCAAGTGTGTGGGAACAGGATTATCGCGCGATGGTGCAATCGCTGCGCGACTACATGGGCAAGACGGGTTTCAAAAAGGCGCTTCTGGGCCTGTCTGGGGGCGTCGATTCCGCGTTGGTGGCGGCAATCGCGGTCGATGCCATCGGGGCCGACAACGTGCGTTGCGTGATGTTGCCGTCGGAGTACACCAGCCAGGCCTCGCTTGACGATGCAGAAGCCGTCGCCAAGGCATTGGGCGTGCACTACGATTTTGTGTCGATTTCCGAAGGCCGGGCAGCGGTAACAAATACTTTGGCCCCTTTGTTCGAAGGTTTGGACGACGGGCTGACCGAGGAAAACATTCAGTCCCGCCTGCGCGGGCTGCTGCTGATGGCGATCTCGAACAAGTTCGGTGAAATGCTGTTGACCACCGGCAACAAATCCGAGGTCGCAGTGGGGTATGCCACGATCTATGGGGACATGAACGGCGGCTATAACCCGATCAAAGACCTGTACAAAACGCGCGTGTTTGAAACGTGCCGCTGGCGCAATGCCAATCATCGCGACTGGATGATGGGCCCCGAGGGCGAGGTGATCCGCCCCTCGGTCATCGACAAACCGCCAAGCGCAGAGTTGCGGGAAGATCAGAAAGACAGCGACAGCCTGCCAGATTATCCGGTGTTGGACGGTATCCTTGAGATCCTTGTCGATCAGGATGGATCCATCGCCGATTGCGTTGCGGCCGGGTATGACGAAGCAGAGGCGCAGCGGGTCGAGCACCTGATCTATATCAGTGAATACAAGCGGTTCCAGTCCGCTCCAGGGACGCGCCTTAGCAAGCGGGCGTTCTGGCTGGATCGGCGCTATCCAATTGTGAATCGCTGGCGCGATCGGACCTGAGTTTCGGGTTTGAGTTGAAGCCTGCGGAAACAGTACCTAACCCTCAGGGTGATTGTGCCCATTACGTGGGAAATGAGGTTTGATTTGAGGCGGTTACAGCTGTCTCAGTCTTGTTTTTGTGACATTTTTCTGCCACATTTTTGCTTGGAAGTTGCCCGATGTGGGGCGGATGCGGCGCATTTCTAAGTGGTACACGTAGTTTTGGTTCTAGGTACGTGCGGCGCATCCCGGGTTGGATGTCTGAGTGAATGGTGTGGTGTTACAATGTACAAGGAATATGATAACTCGCTTCATGGTCCGATGCGATTTCGGACCATAGAATCTCCACCGCAAGATGTGGATGAAGAAAAACTGGATGCGGCAATTGCCGGCCTTCTGGACGAACAGCGGGAATTGGATGAGCAAGCTGCGCTCCATTTCCGAACTGAGTTCCCGAGACTGCTGCCTCAGAAGGAAGTGACGGCACAAACCTCTAGCAAACAAAGCGGGTTGTCCGCGATATTGCGCCAGAAATGGGCTGAGCTGTCGGGCGCGGCATAGCACAGCTTTAGCGACGCAGGTGTTGGTGTCTGGGCCACAGGCGCCAAAATACTGTAGCGATGTCTTAGATTCATATTGCCTAAAGGCCATTAGCGGGTCTCCATGCCGGTCCGAGTGACCGAGTATGATCTGCTGATGACCGCGCCCAAGCCGACCCCTGTAGAATCCGAATTGGCCCTTCCCAAAGCAGTAGATGTTGTTGTCATTGGCGGCGGCATCATTGGGACGTCCACTGCGTTGGAACTGGCAGAGCGTGGCGCGTCTGTCCTTTTATGTGAAAAAGGCCAGATCGCGGCCGAACAAAGCTCGCGCAACTGGGGTTGGGTGCGTCTGGGAATGCGCGACCCCAGGGAAATCCCTCTGATGCAAGAGGCTTTGCGCATCTGGCAATCGCTGGACGACCGTCTTGGGCGCAAAACGGGCTATACCCAATCCGGCATCCTGTTTGGGGCGTCTGGCAAACGGGACATCGGCAATCTGAAGCGGTGGATGCAGCATGTGGAGGGCTTGCAGACAGGTGCCCGGATGGTGTCCGGGGGCGAGCTTGCAGATTTGCTGCATGGGCATCAAACGGGTCTGGAAACAGCGCTTTTCATGCCGCAGGACGGTCGGGCCGAGCCGCAATGGGTTGCTCCCGCAATTGCCGAAGCTGCACGAGCCCGGAGCGCCGTGATCATGACGCAGTGTGCTGTCCGCAGTGTGGAAACCAAGGATGGGCGCATATCCGGTGTCTTTACAGAGCGTGGAAAAGTGACCTGTAAGCATGTTGTTCTGGCGGGAGGCGCGTGGTCGCGGTTGTTTGCCGGGAATGCGGGGATCGAGTTGCCGCAACTTAAGATTCTGAACACGGTTCTGCGCACGTCCCCCCTGCAAGAGGGGCCTGGGCCTGCCCTTTGGTCCGACGACTTTGCGATCCGCAAGCGGGCCGATGGCGGTTACTCAATCGCGTCCGGCCACGAAAACACCGTGGACATCGTACCTGACAGTTTTCGCTTGGCGCGGCAATTTCTGCCTGCCTTTGCGCTGGAGTGGAAATCTCTGCGTTTCCGCCTGTCCAAGCGCTGGGCCATCGAAGCGAGGCAAGATCGAAGCTGGTTGCCAACCGATGTGACGCCCTTCGAAAAGTGCCGGATACTGGACCCTGAGCCATCAAAAAGGGACTTGCGCCAGGCTTGGGCCAGCGCCTGCAAAGGGTTTCCTGCACTGCTAAACGCTGAGGTTATTCAAAGCTGGGCGGGTATGATCGATGTGACCCCTGATGCGATTCCCGTAATTTCGGGCGTGGACGAATTGCCGGGAATGTACATTGCCACAGGGTTTTCCGGCCACGGTTTTGGAATCGGACCCGGCGCAGGGCGTTTGATGGCTGATCTGGTTGCCGAAACAACGCCTTGTGTGGACCCGGTTGCCTTTCGCCTGTCGCGATTCAGCGACGGGTCAAAAGTGCGACCGGATCCGGGGTACTGACAGCTTAATCCATCATCTGGTAGCCGACCGGGACAAAGCGGAAGCCTTCTCCGCGCGCCTCAACATAGCCGGCCCCGGGGAAGGGCATGTGATAGCCGACCATCGGCACCTTGTCGGCAGCCAGCATACCAAGCACATTGCGGCGCGCGGCGGTTGCGGCGGCCTTGTCCATATCGAACCGGACTTCCCATTCCGGATGAGCGAAAGACCAGACATAGTGGTTGGCCAGATCTGCGGTCAGAACCAGACGCTGTCCGTTGCTTTCCAGATGGTAAACAGTGTGACCTGGCGTGTGGCCGAAAGCGGCAACTGCGGTGATGCCCGACGCGACCTCGCCCCCATCCTCGACAAAGGTCATATTCTCGGCCAGCGGCGTGACTTTTTCAGCGACCAGATCACCGACACGATTGCCTGCATCCTGAGCTGCCCAGAAATCATACTCCGAAGCGGCCGTCACATAGCGTGCATTGGCGAAAGTGGGCGCACCATCGGTCGTCATGCCGCCGATATGGTCGGGGTGCATATGTGTGATCACAACCACGTCGACCTGATCCGGGGTCACGCCTGCATCGGCCAACGCGGCCTGAATGCCACCTTGCCCCAGACCGGTGTCAAACAGCACCAGTTCCGAGCCTGTGTTGACCAGTGATGGGGTAAAGAAGAACTGAGCGGCGTCTGCCGGAATGAAGTTTTCCGCCGAAACTTTGGCGAATTCTTCATCAGTCGCTCCGCCGCCGAAAATCTCTTTGGCTCCGTCGCGTGGAAAGCTGCCATCCAGCAGGGTCGTGACTGTGAAGTCGCCAACATGAAGTGACTTGGCGATGGTGGAGTTTGCTTTGGTTTCCGGGCTTGCGGCCAGAACCGGTGCGGCTGCAGTTGCAAACGGCAAGGCAGCAGCAGTTCCCAAGGCGGCGCGGCGTGTGAGTTTAATCGTCATCTTTGTTCTCCCTGTCAGGACATCATTGGTTCAATTAGGGCGTCGTGAGTCTCTTGCCAGCTTATACGCCATCCAGATGGGGTGCGTGGATGAACATTACGTGTTAATTTTTGTTCATGGCGCGATCAGGCAACAAGACCCTTCCAACAGATCAAAGCGTTGCGGATTTCCTCGCGACGGTCCAACCGACGCGCCGCGCCGAAGAGGCACGTTCGCTGGACAAACTGTTTCGCGCCACCACCGGTTTTGCACCGGTCATGTGGGGCCCGTCGATCATCGGGTATGGCCGCTACCACTATCGCTACAAATCGGGTCGCGAGGGAGACTTTCTGGCAACCGGGTTTTCCCCCCGCAAATCAGCGCTGGTGATCTACATCATGCCGGGTTACGCAGATTTCGAGGAAATCATGACCAGATTGGGAAAGCACAAGCTGGGTAAATCCTGTCTCTATGTGAACAAGCTGGCGGATATCGACACGGGTGTTTTGTCTGAGTTAATCCGCGCCGGGTTGGACGATCTGAACAGGTTGTGGCCAGTTGAACCTGTCTGAATCACCTGATGAATCAAGCGGCGGCTGGACAAAATCGCCCCTATGTGACAAGAGCCGCGCCAACAGGAGACACCCATGACAACCACCCGTTTTGCCCCGTCACCCACCGGATACATCCACGTGGGCAACCTGCGCACCGCTCTGATGAACTATCTGATCGCCCGTAAGTCGGGCGGTACGTTCATTCTGCGTATTGACGACACCGACCCCGAACGCTCGAAAGAAGAATATGTCGATGCCATCAAGCAGGACCTGGAGTGGCTGGGGCTGCATTGGGATAAGGTCGAGCGTCAGTCGGACCGACTGGACCGCTATGCTGAAGCTGCGGACAAGCTGCGTGAGATGGGCCGGTTTTATGAGGCGTTTGAGACGCCGACCGAGCTGGACCTGAAGCGCAAGAAGCAACTGAACATGGGCAAACCGCCAGTCTATGACCGCGCCGCGCTGAACCTGTCAGAAGCCGAGAAAGAGGCGTTGCGGGCCGAGCGTGGCAGTGGCGTCTGGCGCTTCAAGCTGGATCACGAGCGGATCGACTGGACTGATGGAGTTCTGGGTGACATTTCGATTGATGCGGCTTCGGTATCTGATCCGGTTCTGATCCGGGGTGATGGTCAGGTGCTTTATACGCTGGCCTCCGTAGTGGACGACACCGAAATGGGCGTGACCGATGTGGTGCGTGGCTCGGACCATGTGACCAATACTGCGACCCAGATTCAGATCATCGAGGCGTTGGGCGGCACCTGCCCCCGATTTGCGCACCATTCGCTGTTGACCGGTCCGCAGGGCGAGTCGCTCTCGAAACGTTTGGGGACGCTGGCACTGCGCGACCTGCGCGAGCAAGGCGTACAGCCAATGGCACTGCTGAGCCTGATGGCGCGGCTGGGCTCGTCTGATCCGGTCGAGCTGCGTTCGGACATGGCCGAGCTGATCGACGGGTTCGACATCACGCGCTTTGGTGCTGCACCGACCAAGTTCGACGAGCAGGACCTGTTCCCGCTGACAGCCAAGCATCTGCAATCACTGCCGCTGGCCGATGTGTCCGATGCCGTATCGGGTGCAGGTGTTCCGGCAGAACTGGCCGAGCCGTTCTGGGCCATGGCGCGCGAGAGCATTACCACTCTGGCAGATCTTAAGGGCTGGTGGGCGCTGTGCCGCGACGGGGCCGAGCCGCTGATCGCCGATGAAGACCAAGAGTTCATCGCCGAGGCGATGGCTTTGCTGCCCGAAGGCCCGTTCGATGGCGAGAGCTGGGGCACCTGGACCAAGGCCGTTAAGGAGGCGACAGGCCGCAAAGGCAAAGGCCTGTTCATGCCGCTGCGCAAAGCGCTGACCGGTATGGAGCGCGGGCCGGAAATGGCTGCTTTGATGCCGCTGTTGCAGGTGATCCGCGCGCGCGGCTAACCTGGTTGAGAGATGCAGAACGGGGCCGTGCCAGTGGCGCGGCCCCTTTTGTTATGAGGGTTGTTCTATCCGGACAGACAAGCCGGACAGTCGATCATCGACAAAATCCCGCTCAGCAGGTTGGAGTTGTTGGTGACGTGGATAACGCGGTTCGGCGCGATCATTCAGAATCGGGGCGTCCCAACCACTGGTTGTTGCGAAGAACCGGTCCGCGCCGTCCTCTCCAAACGCTCGCAAATAACCCTGCACGACAACGTCGATGTAACTGAGTAGTAGCGGATGGTGGTTGTTGGGCGCGTTGTGCCGGTCATGGGGCACTGCGTAAACCGCGATTTCGACTTCATGCGTCAGCGGATGTGAAATGGCGTCAGTCGCGGGAATCCGGTCATAGGCCCATTCCCGCTGATCCAAAGCGATCCAGTCGTTTTTCGGTACATGGGCGATCATTCCTTCGATCTCGGACCCCGCATCCGGCACTGCGGTCAGAAAGGCCACAGGGCGCAGGTCGGTGTGCCGCCATGCCCGTTTCCAGCCTTTCAGTTTTGCCGGGCGCGGGTCGGGAAAATCATGGGTGGCGAGGTTCACAAGGCTGCCATAGCCAAAGAAATAGGGATCGGGCATGGATAAGGCGTCCTTTTGATCGATTGATGTATGTCAAACCGCTTTTTTCCCGGACATGCAATAAGGTTGCATCTTGAATTCAGGGAGGCCCTCATGCGGATTACCAAACGGACGAATATCGCTGTGCGCCTGTTGATGTATTGCGCAGCGCACCCGGACAGGCTGGTCACCAAGTCGGAAATTGCCGAAGTGTGCAATATTTCGGAAAACCATCTGGCGCAGGTGATCAACCAACTGAGCCAGTTGGATTATCTGAGCACGCAACGGGGACGAAATGGCGGCATGTCGCTGGCACGCCCGGCTGATGAAATTCGGATTGGCGCAGTGTTCCGGCACGTTGAGGGGGCATTGCCCATTGCCGAGTGTTTTGCGGATGCGGACAACACCTGTCCCTTGACGGATGCCTGCCGCTTGCGGCTGGCGCTACAGGACGCGGCCGAGGTGTTTTACGCCTCTCTCGATGATGTTTCGCTGGATGCGCTGGTCTGTGACAATGATCCGTTGCTGAAACTTCTGCAGCCCGTGGCTTGTGTGCGCTGAGCTCAGTCGCTGGCGCGCAGGATACGGGCTGGTCGCGCAGAAAGTGGACGCAACGCAAAGGCGAGACCTGCGCAGAGTGTGACGCCAATCCCGGCCAAAACAATGCCGAGGGCTGAAGACCAGATGACCGCAAAATCCGTCTCGAATATGTAGGTGGCCACAGCCCAGCCGCCCAGAATGCCGACCAGCAATGCGACACAGCTTGCAGCGGCCCCTAGCAAAACAGAACGCAGGCCAAAGCTGCGCAGGATGCGGCCCCGGTTGGCCCCCAGGGTTTTGAGGATCGCCGCCTCGTATCTGCGGGCAGGTTCGCCCGCTGCTGCGGCTCCGATCAAAACCAGAAACCCGGTCAGCAAAGACACACCCGCACCGTAAGATGTGGCGGCGGCGATACCGGCCAACAGGCCCGAAACGCGGTCGATGGCGTCGCGTACCCGAATGGCAGTTATGTTGGGGAACTGGCCAGCGAGGTCCCTGAGGATGGCAGCTTCGGCCTGCTCTTCGGCATAAACAGTGGCGATGAAACTGTGTGGCGCGCCGGACAGGGCGGAGGGGTTCATTGACATGATGAACCCCATGCCTGCGGTAGAGAAATCCACTTCGCGCAGTGAGGTCAGTTCTGCCGTTATGTCGCGACCGAGGATATTGACGGTCAGTTGGTCACCAAGTTGCAGACCCATTTCGGCGGCTTCTTCAGCGGCAAAGCTGACCTGCGGCGCACCCGAATAATCCTTGGGCCACCACTCCCCTTCCGTCACATTTGCGTTTGCAGGGGGCTGAGCAGAGTAGGTAACACCCCGGTCGCCTTCGAGCACCCAATGATCACCAGCCACGTCGCGGGCAGGACGGCCATTGATCTGTGTGATGATCCCACGCAGCATCGGCGCGCTTTCGATGCGGCTGACGGCGGGGTCCGAGTTCAGACGATCTGTAAAGCCAGGCATCTGATCCTTCTGGATGTCGACGAAGAAATACGAGGGCGCAACGTCTGGCAGGTTGCCTGAAATCGCGTTGCGCAGCGTGCCGTCGATCTGTCCAACCGCGGCCAGAACGGACAAGCCCAGACCGAGCGACAGAACCACCGAGCCTGCGCCTTCACGCGGGTCTGAAATGGCGGACAAGGCCCATCGCAAGGCGGGGCGTCCACGTGCCAATGGAGCACCGGCCCGAGCCAGTTTGCGAATGGCATAGGCAGCGAGAGTCAGCAAAACCAGCGCACCCACAAGCCCCCCGCTTGTCCAAAGGGTCAATCGGGTGGATCCGCTGAACCACGCGGCGATGGTGATAAGCAACGTAAGCCCGATGCCTGTGGCGACGACATAGATCGGGCGAGGAAAAGCACGGGCTGTGCTCAGCGCATCGCGAAACAGGGTTGCGGCCCGTACATCTTCTGTTCTTGCCAACGGCCAGAGTGTGAACAGAAACGCTGTGAGCAACCCATAGATAGCGGCCTCGATCAACGGTTGCGAATAGAGCGAGAATACCGCCGGGACCGGTAACTGACTTTCCAGCAGAGGAGCCAGAAGAAGTGGCGCCAGTCCACCCAGCACCAGACCGATCACAATCCCTATCAAAGAAAGCACGCCGATCTGAATCATGTAGGTTTGAAAAATCGTCGCGCGATCCGCCCCCAAGGTGCGTAGGGTCGCCACGGTTTCCGTTTTTTGGGACAGATACGCGCGCACGGCCGCAGATACACCTATGCCACCCACCGCAAGACCGGAGAGGCCAACAAGGACCAGAAAGGCGCTGAGGCGGCTGACAAATTCGGATATTCCGGGGGCACCGTTGCGTGCATCGCTCCATCGCATTCCCGTGCCGTCAAAGGCGTTGCTGGCATCGGCAGCGACCTCGGCAAGGGCGGCTGTGTCAGGCAGGTTTAATCTATACTTAGTCGTAAACAGAGTGCCGGGTTCCAGCAGCCCGGAGGTCTGTAGTGCCTCAGTCCGCACCACTGTTCGCGGCCCCAGACTAAACCCGTCCGCCGCACTGTCCGGTTCGTTCAGCAGCGCGGCCGTCAGGATGAATTCCTGTGTACCAAGCTTGAGACGATCACCAACAGACAGCCCAAGCCGATCGATCAGCACGGGCTCCATAATCGCTCCGGGCAAACCGGATGCCCCGCTCAGGGCGTCTTCCAGCGTTATGTCAGGCTCAAGTTTAACCGAACCAATCAAGGGATACGCAGTGTCGACGGACTTAACCTGGGTCAGTGCACGTTCCGATCCGGCGGCGCGGGGCACAACAGCCATCGAACGGAAATCGACGATCTCGGACACCTGCTCGGACGCTTGCCGCATCCAGGCGCGTTCGGCCTCATCGGCAAAGCGATAGGTGAACTCAAGCTGGGCATCGCCGCCCAAAAGCGAAGCACCTTCTTGCGCCAATCCGGTCTGGATGGCCTGCCGCACCGACCCGACGGCAGCAATGGCTGCGACGCCGAGGGCCAGACAGGCCAGAAAGATCCGAAATCCGCGCAAGCCGCCGCGCAGCTCGCGACGGGCGAGGCGTCCCGCCAGTCGCAGGCTCATTCGGCAGCCTCCTGCCGTGTCTCTTCTGCGATTCGCCCGTCACGCAGCCGAACGACCCGGTCACAGCGCTCTGCCAGGGAATGGCTGTGAGTGACAAGAACAAGAGTTGCCTCATATTTGCGACGCAGTCCAAACAGCAGATCAACAATCGCGGCACCGTTTGCTTCATCCAGATTCCCGGTCGGTTCATCTGCCAAAAGAATTTTGGGACGCGGCGCAGTGGCACGGGCCAGAGCCACCCGTTGCTGTTCACCGCCTGACAATTGCGCCGGATAGTGATCGCGCCGATGGGAAAGCCCGACAGCGTCCAGTTCAGCCTCGGCACGGTCGAACGCATCCTTGTGACCAGACAGCTCCAGCGGGGTTGCCACGTTCTCCAGCGCTGTCATGGTCGGGATCAGGTGGAAGTTCTGAAACACCACACCCATGGTGTTGCGGCGAAACCGGGCCAGTGCGTCTTCGTCCATGCTGGTCAGATCCTGATCCAGAGCGGTGATTTGGCCACTGGTCGCCTGTTCCAACCCGCCCATCAACATCAGCAGCGAAGATTTGCCCGAACCGGACGGCCCGATCAGGCCTAGTGTCTCACCCTTGGCCACAGTCAACGTAATGTCATGCAGAATATCGACCCGTCCGGCATTGCCATCCAGAGATAAAGCAGCATTTAGGAGGGTGAGAACAGCAGATGTCATGGGTCTACCCGTTTGAGGAGCGGTCTTTTGGGATATGGAGCGATCAGCACATTGCGCAAGACTTTGATGACAGGTCTGTTTGTCTGCTGCGGTTTCACGGCCACAGCCGAGCAAGTGGTGATTGCCGCCTTGGGGGATTCGCTGACACAGGGCTATGGGCTGGTGGAAGAGGATGGGTTCGTCCCACAGCTTGACCGTTGGATTCAGGCGCGGGGTGCAGATGTACGGGTGATAAATGCCGGAGTTTCGGGTGACACAACGGCAGGCGGGGCTGCGCGGGTGGAATGGACCCTGACGCCGGATGTTGATGGAATGATCGTTGTCTTGGGTGGAAATGACCTGTTGCGCGGGATCGATCCTGCAGTCTCACGCACCAACCTGCGCGAAATTCTGGAGGTTGCGCGGGATAGCGATGTCGCCGTTCTGCTGATCGGAATGCAAGCGCCGGGCAATTATGGCGCCGAATACAAGCAGGCGTTTGACGCTATGTATCCTGAACTGGCGCAGGACTATGGGGTCTTGTTTGCCAGTAGTTTCTTTGAAGGGCTGGCAGCAGACGGTGATCCCGGTGCAGTGTCGCAATTCATGCAGGCTGACGGCATTCACCCCAACGCCGCCGGGGTCGCTAGGATCGTCGACGCGTTGGGCCCATCCGTTCTGGGGCTTATTGAGCAGGCAACGGCCCCCTGATTTCGATCAGACGACCGTGACAACGGTTCCGATTGGGACCCGGTTGTACAAATCAACGACATGTTCATTCAGCATTCGAATGCACCCGTTTGATACTGCCCGACCAATTGTTTGCGGCTGAGTCGTGCCGTGGATGCGGAAATAGGTATCGACCCCGTTCTGAAACAGATACAGCGCCCGTGCGCCCAAGGGGTTATCTCCGCCACCGGGTTGGACATAGTCATTGTCCTTGAATTTTGCGTAGGCCACCGGGTCGCGCTCGATCATTTCATCGGTCGGACGCCAGGTGGGCCATTCCTTTTTTACGTCGATGGTGGCAGCGCCGGTGAACTCCAGCCCCGCTTTGCCAACACCACAACCATAGCGGATCGCTTTGCGCGGTTCAGTGACGTAATAAAGATAGAACGAGCGAGGGGCCACCAGAAGCTGCCCGGGCAAGAATTGCTTTTTGATGCGTACGAATTGCGGTGTCGGATCGTACTCGACCGCTTTCTTGGCGCTGGCGATACCCGGCAACAAACTGACTGCAGAACCTGCCAGAAAAACACGGCGTGTGAACATCGAAACCCTCATCGAATGACCAATGAAACCTAAGAACCAGTTTCATCATGATATGATATTTGGTCAATTCTAGGGCAAGCATCACACAGTCGTGATGTGTCCCGCCTGCCACCAGAGGTGGCGGTGGAAAAGGGCGAGGGGGACCCCTCACCCAATCTCAAGCTTATGCAAGCTGGATATTGTCGGCGCTTTCGCGACCGTCACGACCAGCGCGCAGCTCGTATGTGACTTTCTGGTTGTCGGCCAGACCGGTCAGGCCCGAACGCTCGACGGACGAGATGTGAACGAAGATGTCTTTGCCGCCATCTTCGGGTGCGATAAAGCCGTAGCCTTTGGTTGTGTTGAACCATTTTACGGTGCCTGCGGGCATATCCGTTGTCTCCTGTTTAGTGCTGCCCACGGTGTTGCGGCAGCCCGGCGTCGTTGTCTGTATCGATAGACTGAGCGCCGGAATCGGAGACAGTGGGTCGAATAGAAAAACGTTAGCCCTTTTCATATGGCATTGAGGTGGCCATGTGGCAAGGGACGATCGCCTGGATTAAACAATGGCACCAGAGCATATTGAGGCGATTCAAGGGAATTTTTTCAAAGGGCCGGACCAGCCATACCTGGCTCACTCGACCAGCGGTCGCCCGCGTTTTCGAACAAACGCATAATGTGACTATTCAGAATCACACCTCTGCATTTCGGCGGTTTGAGGCTCAGGACCAGAGGTATCATGTTCGGGCAAGTCTTCGTAGATCTCACAAGTTCTCATTTTTATTCAATTATTGTGATGTTTGAAAAAAGACACCGGAATGCTATACTTAACTGCATGAACGTGGGGGCGGGTATGAAACTTGTATGCACATTAGCGGTTCTGTTCTGGGCCGGAGCTTCAGATGCTTTGACCATCTCGGATGGGTCGGAAAGTGCGACTGCGGGTAATGATCAAATTATACCCGAGCTTCAATCAGTCTTTGACAGTGAAAGACATCGTGAAGAGATGGAATGGGAAAACCTGCGTTTGACCCAAGTCCCCGAAACCTCAGACCATGACCGGCATCTCGAAGAGCTGGAGTTGTTGCAGGAACAGACCACTCAGGATCAGGGCGTGACGGAAGGCAATGTGACAGAGGCAAACCTCTCGGCCGTCCCTATTCCAGCCAGTTGGTTGCTGCTGGTTGGCGCGTTGGCGGGGCTGTTTGGTCTCGGGAAGCTTCACGGAAACCGGTCAGCTTAAGGGCCGCAACTGCAATCATCCAAAACAGTTTTGACTGGGACGTCGGAGTTTGGTTGCTTTGAGTAGCCTTGAGGTGATCGAGCGCGGCTAGTGGCATTCAGTCACGTAACCGTACTCGTCCATCCATCGTGATATCCGCACGAGTCGGGTTGATCCGGAATGGAGTGGTGGTGTCACCAAGGGCATGCATAGAGAGCCGTAGGATGGGGTTTCACCCCATCATTTGAGATAGTTGGATTTGGAGGAGTGAGGAGCAATGGGTGCGAGCACCCATCCTACTTTTTCTAGTCACTTCATACCGTTATGCAGAATGGCCAAACTCGAAAATGGTCCGCTAGCTGGTGGCTTTACCTCTGCACGAGGTCTTTTCTCCAATGGATTGCGCTTTTTTAAATCGTTCAGACGGTCTGAAAAGATCTTTCGAAGGTAAGTTTAGTCTTGGTGCTATTCTGGGCAAACCTCATATGCGGCCAAACCTTCTGTCAACGATTTGGCAGCTAAACACGCACGGATCTAGGTGTTAACTCATCTGCGGTCACATGATCAATCGGTCGCGGTCAGCGTGCCGCTTAATGCACGTTGTAGCAAGCTTCCGGCAGGTAGCTGGTCATAGGCGCCCGTGCTCGAATTCCGATAAAGTTCACCTGCCCTTCTTACCATCGAGCCGAAGAAATGTATTGTCTGGCTCTGATCCGGGTATTCCAGGGGAAACTGTTGCGGGTCATGAATGTTTTTGCGGAGTTTGGGCGCTCCGAATGGGTAGTGCACGTGGGGTGGCGTTAGTTCGATGTTGCCGTGTTCGCGGGCCAGCAGTGTCAAAAGGATCGGACCAAAAAAGTTTCGGGGCAGGTTGTCGGAATAGAAATCCACATCGCCCAGTCTTTCAAACATGTCCTTTGCGGATTTGTTTTCGACCCCGGTTTCCACATTGGTATCCCATGTGTCACGAAACTGGATTTTGTCGCCCTGTGTCAGGAACAGATAGTCCGAGAATAAATCCGAATCCGGATCCAGATACATTACACCGTTCCACAGATAGCGGGTGCCATCCCGGAATGCGCGGCCAATCGTGATCAGATTGGTGTCGAAAGTCACCGGCTTGAGTAGATAGACATCGCAATCAACCCAAATAAGGTTCTCGGCCTGCATCATCTTCAGGCGGAAAAGGTCCGAAAAGCGGGCCGAGTGCTGTTGAAGAATGCGTTCCGACGCTTCCGTCAGTTCGAGCACGGTTGACGCGTCGCGCAGAATGACGCCTTCGGGAACACCGCTCATGTTTGGTTCGTAGCTGAATAACGTGATTGGTTGGCCAGCGCGAACAAAAGAAAACAGACAGGCCTGTTCCAGTGGACCAAGTGCCGACCCGGACCAAAATGTACCAAAACCATTCTGCATAGTATGTCCTTGTTCAGAAATACTCCGTCGTTGCAGCGAAGGCGAGAGCAGCCCTTCGAACCGCTGGGTGAGGGCGGAGTGCACCCTCACCGTTCAAGGTTGCAGTGGTTCTGCCCGTTCTCACCGCGCAAACTTCTTATGCTTCAACCGCTTGGGCTCCAACGCGTCCGGTCCAAGACGGCGTTTCTTGTCCTCTTCGTAATCCTCGAAGTTGCCCTCGAACCATTCCACATGGGCATCACCCTCAAACGCCAGAATATGCGTGCAGATACGGTCGAGGAAAAAGCGGTCGTGCGAGATGACCACGGCGCAGCCGGCGAAATCGACCAGGGCGTCTTCCAGCGCGCGCAGGGTTTCGACGTCCAGATCGTTGGTCGGTTCATCGAGCAGCAGGACGTTGCCGCCCTCTTTCAGAAGACGGGCCATGTGGACGCGGTTGCGCTCACCACCTGACAGAAGCGAGACCTTTTTCTGCTGGTCGCCGCCCTTGAAGTTGAAGGACGAGCAATAGGCGCGGGAATTGACCTGCGCATCGCCCAATTGGATGATCTCGGCACCGCCGGTGATCGCCTCCCACACAGTGTCGTTGTCTTTCAAGTCGTCGCGGGACTGGTCGACATAGGACAATTCGACCGTGTCGCCCAGCGAGATGGTGCCGCTGTCGGGCTGTTCCTGACCGGTGAGCATCTTGAAGAGCGTTGATTTACCGGCGCCGTTGGGGCCGATGACGCCGACGATGCCGCCGGGGGGCAGGGCGAAGTCCAGCCCTTCGATCAGTTGCTTGTCGCCCATATGTTTCGACAGGCCTTCGACCTCGATCACTTTGCCGCCAAGGCGTTGGCCGTTGGGGATAACGATCTGGGCGCGGGTCAGCTTTTCGCGCTCAGATTGGTCTGCCAGCTCGTTATAGGCGTTGATCCGGGCCTTGGATTTGGCCTGACGGGCCTTCTGGCCCTGACGCATCCAGTCCAGTTCACGCTGCAGGGTTTTCTGCTTGGACTTGTCCTCGCGGGCTTCCTGCTCCAGCCGTTTGGCCTTTTGTTCCAGCCACGCGGAATAGTTGCCCTCGTAAGGCAGGCCGCGGCCCCGGTCCAGTTCGAGGATCCAGCCGGTGATGCTGTCGAGGAAATAGCGGTCGTGGGTGACGATCAGGATGGTGCCTTTGTAATCGATCAGATGCTGTTGCAGCCAGGCGATGGTTTCGGCGTCCAGGTGGTTGGTCGGTTCGTCGAGCAGCAGCATGTCGGGCGCTTCGAGCAGCAGCTTGCAGAGCGCCACGCGGCGTTTCTCACCGCCCGAAAGGTTGGCGATGTTGGCATCGTCTGGCGGGCAGCGCAGCGCTTCCATCGAGACGTCGATCTGGCTGTCGAGATCCCAGAGGTTCTGGCTGTCGATCTCGTCCTGCAGCTTGGCCATCTCGTCGGCGGTTTCGTCCGAGTAGTTCATCGCCAGCTCGTTATAGCGGTCGAGAATCGCCTTCTTCCCGGCCACGCCCAGCATGACGTTTTCACGCACGCTGAGGGTTTCGTCCAGCTTCGGCTCCTGCGGGAGGTAGCCGACCTTGGCGCCCTCGGCCGCCCAGGCTTCGCCGGTGAAATCCTTGTCCAGACCGGCCATGATCTTCATCAGCGTCGATTTACCCGCACCGTTGACGCCGACGACACCGATTTTCACGCCGGGCAGAAAGCTCAGGTGGATGTTTTCAAAGCACTTCTTGCCACCAGGATAGGTCTTGGAGACACCCTGCATGTGGTAGACATATTGATAGGCGGCCATGTCGCGTCCTCTGGGTCGGGGAAATTGAGTTGGGCGGTGTGATAGCGGATGCGTTTGGTGGGGGCAATGAGGCACTATCTGTTTGAGCAACTGAGAGAGGACATTTTTATGCAGGGCGAACAACGCAGGTCGGTGGAATTTAGCGTACTGGAGTTTAGCGAAGCCGATCTCTCCGAAATGGAGGAATGGGAAGCTGCCGCACTAGCTTTAACTTCATATATTGCAAGTGAAGTTCGTACTATGATGCGTCTCTATCTCGCTTCGGCTCATGATTTCGACGACGAGTTCTTGGTAAACCTAGCTTCGATCTCTCAGAGCGCTGTGGTCTTACGCATTTGGTCCGCCAAGCTTTACGAGTTCATAGATTTCGTCGAGAAAAACAACCGGCAAGAGTCCAAGCTGCCGAAGCCGTTATTAGACTTGATAGATAAGACTGCGCAAAGACTGAAAGAAGTCAAAAGTGGCCAACGTTGGGCTATTGCGAGAGCAATCAGAAACGAAACTGCATTTCACTACAATTTGAAAGCTGTGAAGAAGAACTTGAGGCACTTAACTTCTGGTGTGGACTTGAATTTTTTTATTAATTCCCAAGCTGCCAACAGCATGTTCCCAATAGGAGAAGAAGTTGTTTTCAATGGGCGATTACATCGAAGTGGTCACCCAGGAGCAACTGTTGAGCAGAGAGGAGCTATTCTAAAAGAATGGCATACTTGGAATGTTTCAGTGACACGCGAAGTTTTTAGGCTGCACCAAAAGATGGTCAAAGCCTACGTTCATCCTAAGCAGCAGTTTGCCATACCGCGAAAGCGTAGTGTCTCGATGGCGAATTGCAAAGTGAAAGACTTTGATTCTTTCAGGCTCCCTCTATTTGACGTCCCGGGTGAACGCAGTGAGTGATCTAAAATCCTTGATTGCCGGCTGGGCGCAGCCCGGACGGATTGAATGGATTGGTCTGCGGCCAGAACGACGGGCGGAGATGGTTACAGTTGATGCTGGGATGATCTCCAACGACGGCCTCGAAGGCGACCGTAGCCGTGCGGGCAAGCGGGCGGTGACGCTGATTCAGCAAGAGCATCTGGCGGCGATTGGGTCTTATCTCGGGCAGGGGCCGGTTGCGCCTGACATTCTGCGGCGCAATCTGGTGGTGTCAGGGATCAATCTGGCGGCGCTCAAAGGGCGCGAGGTTAAGGTGGGCGAAGCCGTTCTGCGCTTTACCGTGATCTGCGCGCCGTGCAGTCGGATGGAGGAGGCCCTTGGTCAGGGCGGCTACTCTGCCGTGCGCGGGCATGGCGGATGGTGCGCTGAGGTCCTCCGCCCCGGGCAGGTCAGGCTGGGTGATGCGGTGCAACCTGTTGATTGACAACGCCGCCGAGTTCTGAACATCAGCAAAGGATGTTGCGAAGCGCCATTCCATATGCGCGGCCCGGACAGGTCGTTGGTCTGTTCGGCGGGTCCTTTGATCCGCCGCATCAGGGGCATGTGCATGTCACGCGCGAGGCGATAAAGGCGTTTGGGCTGGATCGGGTGTGGTGGCTGGTGTCTCCGGGCAATCCGTTGAAAGAACATGGGCCAGCCCCAATGGCGCGGCGGCTGCAAGCCGCGAAAGCCGTGATGCAACACCCGAAAGTCGACGTGACGGATATCGAGGCGCTGACCGGCACGCGGGCGACGGCGGATACTCTGGCAGTCCTGCGGCTGCTTTACCCGCAGGTTCGGTTTGTCTGGCTAATGGGGGCGGATAATCTGGCGCAGTTTCATCGTTGGAAAGACTGGCGACTGATTATGGACAGCGTTCCTGTTGGCGTCGTCGCGCGGCCGGGGGATCGGATTTCGGCGCGGATGTCGCCTGCGGCTCGGGTCTATGCAAAGTACCGCATCGACGGGCAGGCGCGGCATCTATTGGGCCAAGCGCAGGCTCCGGCGTGGTGTTTCGTGAACGTTCCGATGGTTGATGTCAGCTCGACAGAGATCCGGACGCGCGGGGAATGGAGCGCGAAAGTGTTGCCGGAATAGCCCCCATGGGCGCATAATCTCGGCAAGTGGTTGTGTGCGTTTGCTCAGTGGGATTTTAATTCGGCTATGGCTGGTCGTTTTTCACGTCGTGTATTTCTGGGGGGATTGGGGGCATCTCTGATCCCGGCAGCGGGACTTGCGCAGGCGCCGCTGGTCTCTCTCAGGCCGCAGATCCGCGGGGTGCCTCTGAGCGGGGCCGAACGTCTGGTGGCTGCGGCTGGATTAAAGGGCGAGGTTGTGTTTGCGGTTGCGGAAGTGGAGACCGGGGCGCAACTGGAGGTGTTCGGAGATGGGGCCGCCTTGCCCCCGGCCAGTGTCGGCAAGGCGCTAACCGCGCTTTATGCGCTGGACGTTCTGGGCGCGGATCACCGGTTTGAAACCCGTTTGGTGGCGGATGGACCGATCGAGAACGGCATTCTGCATGGTGATCTAATCCTGGTGGGCGGCGGAGACCCCCTGCTGGATACGGATGCGCTGGCCACGATGGCGGCCAACCTGCGCGAGGCTGGAGTTACCGAGGTACGCGGTGCGTTCAAGGTCTATGACGGAGCGCTGCCTTTTGTGTTCAGCATCGATCCCGGGCAGCCGGATCATGTGGGTTACAGCCCAGCCGTCAGCGGGATTTCGTTGAATTTCAACCGTGTTCACTTTGAATGGAAGCGCGCTGGAAAGGGCTATGACGTAAGTATGGACGCGCGCAGTGCGCGCTATGTGCCTGCAGTGGATGTGGCCGCTATGCGAGTCGAGAGCCGAAGCCTGCCCATATACACCTATCAGCCAAGCGCGCGTCAGGATCGGTGGACCGTGGCCAAGGGTGCGCTGGGCAATGGGGGTGCGCGCTGGTTACCGGTACGTAAACCCGCGCTTTATGCAGGCGATGTGTTTCGAACCTTGGCGCGGTCAAACGGGGTTGTGCTGGGGCGGGTGCAAGTGACACGGCAAAGCCCGCAGGGCGTGGACCTTGTGGTGCATCGCAGTGACCCATTGGAGAGTATTCTGCGCGGGATGCTGAAATATTCGACCAATCTGACGGCTGAAATGGTCGGGCTGGCTGCAACCAAAGCACGGGGTGTCTATCCCGGAGACCTGGCTGAGTCGGCGGCCGAGATGAACCGTTGGGCGTCAGAGAGCTTTGGCGTCAGCGGTATCGCCATGGTCGATCATTCTGGTTTGGGCGACGCCTCTCGCATTGTGCCCGCAGATCTGGTTTCTGCCTTGGTGGTGGCGCAGAAGGCAGGAATATTGCGCCCCCTGATGAAGCCGTTTGCGTTGACTGATCGGAATGGTCGGATTGTCAAAAACCACCCTGTAAAGGTTGATGCAAAGACTGGAACATTGAACTTTGTCTCGGGGCTGGGTGGATTCCTGACAACGGCAGATGGGGTCGATCTGGCCTTTGCGATATTCACCGCGGACGTGGCGCATCGCGCAAACATACCACGCGCACAACGTGAACGTCCGGATGGCGCGCGCAGCTGGAACCGACGGTCGCGGAAACTGCAACGCGCGCTGCTCGAACGCTGGGGCGCATTGTACGGCAGTTAAAGTCTGAAACCCGACGGGCCCCTGTCAGACGGCGTGGCGCGCGCGGGCTCCGCGCTCAATTGCGGCAGCGTGTAGACGGTCGATGTTCAATTCATAACGTATTTCTTCCAGCAAACGCAGCTCGGTTTCGGCCAGTGATCCGTCTGCGGCAGCAACATCGCAAGCCAGCGCATAAGCGGTTTCGTTCAGGCGTTCGGGAAGATTGTCGCGGATCAGGCCAAACAGAGCATCCAGCCCGTCTTCCTGTTCGAACAGATCAAACACGATCTGTGATACGTGGCGCATCCGGTCGATATCATACCCGGCGAAGACCGGAAGCATGTTCACCGCAACTTCTATCTTGACCAGTTCAGCGGTTCGGATCGTTTCATCAGATGCCGAAATCGCAACCATGATCGCCACAAGGCAATCCTGTGGGGACATCGGGTGGGGAACTTGCTCGGTCATTCGGTGCATCCTGCTTGGGGTTCTTCAAAGGCGCAGGATAGAAGGGGGGCAGGGCAGGTTCAACATCTTGTTTTGCCGGGTCTGTGCAGCAGGTTGGACCGATCAGGTGTTCATCACCACCATCCCGCCGAGCAAAAGACCAGCCCCAACCCAATAGCGCAGCCCCAGCGTTTCGCCAAAGAACAGCCATGAGGCAAGTGGAACCAGCACAAAGCTCAGTGCCATGAACGGATAGGCTTGCGACAAGGGCACATGTCTGAGGACATAAATCCACAAGATCGTAGCTGATCCGTAGATCGCAAGTGCGACAAGTAAAAAGGGGTCAAGCAGGGTATGCAGAACGCCCATCACGCCTGTGGCGTCGCGTTCGTCGATCCGCCCGCCAGCGAGTTTGAACAGCACCTGCCCGAGGGAAATCATAACGGGCGTCAACAGCAGGCCCGTCCAGATCATAACCGTCGGTGTGGCAGCGCTCATGCCGCCTGATCCTTTGCGGGCTTTTCGTTGGTTTGCTTCGCCGGGCGATCTTCGCAGTAGTAGATGTCGCGCCCGATATCTTCGCAGACATGCGTGCTGGGACTGGGATGCACAGCGCGCAGAAAGCTGTGAGTGTAGGGGAAGAAGTTGAAATGAGGATTGAAGCTGTAGAGGTACTCCCTCTCGCGCGGGACCACAATTATGACGCGCTTTCGCGCGACCCGGCGCAGCTCAGCAATCGCTCGGCGATAGTCCAATAGGTGTTCGATCACATGGGTGCAGATAACGGTGTCGAAGCTGTTGTCTTCAAAGGGCAGATCCTCGATCCGTGCGGCAACATAGGTGATGTTATCCAGAGCCTCTGCGTCGTCGACCACAAAATCTACGCCGGTCATGTCGGGAATTTCCGGGCGCAGGGCGCGGATACGTTGCAATAGAACGCCGGTGCCGCAACCGACATCGCAGATGCTGTCGCCCACTGAGTCTTTGGCGACCCGATCTATGCAGGCTTCGGAATTGTCGGTTCCGTCGTGAACGCGTGGGTGGTCGCGATACAGGGTTTCGTATTCTTCATCCGTCAGAAAGGGCGCGCGTTCGCGGAATGCGGCAAGCCGCGTAATATGTTCGCCCCAGACCCGGCGAGCCAGCCAGTGGAAAACGGCGCTGTCACGCAGAATTGGCGGCACGATATCTTCGAGAACAAAGCGGATCAGGTTGGTAGTTTCGCGTCGCATCTTGTGTCCTGTGGTCCGGGAAGGTCCTGTTTTTCGCCCTAGTCATACATGGCTCGGGAAACACACGAAATACACAAGCCAAGCCAGAGTGTGTCGCACGTGTCATTTTTGTTTCGGGGCCACACTCAACTTGCCAATTTAGTTTCAAGAACGCTGGTTCGTGAAATGGAAGACGTAGAAATGGCTGGTGGAGTGTTTGTGGGTCAAACAACCTGGGCGGTTCCAGTTTCTTTCAGTCCGACCGCAGACCTGTTTTCGACCGGGGTATGGCGCGAAATGCGCCACTGCTTTATTGACTTATGCTGCACTGGCACAATAGGAGGGGCCGGTCCGGTTGCATGCGGCGACCAAAGCACCTTTCCCGATGGAGCATATTGAAATGTCTGAACTGCGTGAAACCGCGATGTCGTCCAAGGCCTGGCCTTTTGAAGAGGCGCGCCGGTTGCTCAAACGCTACAGACAAGGTGCTCCGGAAAAGGGGTATGTCCTGTTCGAAACCGGTTACGGCCCATCGGGCTTGCCTCACATCGGTACGTTCGGTGAGGTGGCGCGAACCACGATGGTCAAACGTGCGTTCGAGGCGTTGTCGGATATTCCGACCAAGCTGATCTGTTTCTCGGACGATCTGGACGGGATGCGCAAAGTGCCCAGCAACGTTCCGAACCCGGAGATACTGGAACAGCATTTGCAGCGCCCGTTGACATCGGTGCCGGATCCATTCGGCGAGTATGACAGCTTTGGCGAGTACAATAACGCCATGCTGCGACGGTTCCTCGACACTTTTGGGTTTGAGTATGAGTTCTACTCGGCCAAGGAGTTCTATGAGTCCGGACAGTTTGACGAGGTCCTCAAGCGCGCGGTTGAGCGCTATGACGAGATCATGGCGATCATGCTCAAAAGTCTGCGAGAGGAGCGCCAGCAGACCTATTCGATCTTCCTGCCGCTGCACCCCGAAAGCGGTCGGGTGATGTATGTTCCGATGAAAAAGGTCTGTGCCGAGACATACACAGTGACCTTTGACGACGAGACGGGCAGAGAATGGACCGTTCCCGTCACCGGTGGCCATGTAAAGCTGCAGTGGAAGCCGGACTTCGGCGCGCGCTGGGCGGCGTTGGGTGTCGATTTCGAGATGTATGGCAAAGAACACGCGACCAACGAAAAGATTTATGACGCGATCTGCCGGGCTCTGGGCGGTCGTGCGCCCGAACATTTCTCGTATGAGCTGTTCCTGGATGAAAATGGTCAGAAAATTTCGAAATCGTCCGGCAATGGCGTGGCTATTGACGAATGGCTGACCTATGCGCCGACTGAGAGCTTGGCGTATTTCATGTATCAAAAGCCCAAGACGGCCAAACGGATGCATTTCGATGTAATCCCGAAGGCTTATGACGAATATCATCAACAGTTGCGTGCCTATCCGGGGCAGGATCTGAAGGCGCAGTTGAACAACCCGGTTTGGCATATCCATGGGGGTGATGTTCCTGAATCGACCTTGATCGTGCCCTTCGCGATGTTGTTGAATCTGGCATCGGTGTCTGGTGCGGAAGACAAAGAGGCGCTGTGGGGCTTTATCCGCCGTTATGCGCCGGAGGCCACGGCCGAGAGCCATCCCGATCTGGATCAGGCGGCAGGCTTTGCAGTGCGCTACTTCAACGACTTCGTCAAACCGACGCGCAAGCATCGCGCACCTACGGATCAGGAACGCGAGGCGTTGGAAGCGTTGAAAGCTGCGCTTGAAGCTTACGATGGGCCGACCGAGGACGAGGCGCTTCAATCTGTGGTCTATTCCATCGGACGCGAGCGGTTCGATCCCATGCGTGGCTGGTTCACGGCCCTGTACGAGGTGCTGCTGGGCGCATCACAAGGCCCGCGTTTTGGTGGGTTCATCGCTTTGTACGGTGTGCCTGAGACAATTGCGCTGATCGACAAGGCGCTGGCCGGAGAGCTGGTCTGATTTGACCTGAACAGGTGTGGGGCTACTCTTTTCAAAAGGAGGTGGCCCCATGCGTCGACTGTTGCTTGCTATATCCTTGAGTGCCGGATTGGCGTCAGGAGCGTTTGCACAAAGCGCCGAGATTGAGGCGAATATCGCGGCGCAGATACAAGCCTTCAAGGCGGATGATTTTGCGACGGCCTTTACCTTTGCCAGTCCCAACATTCAGCGCCTGTTCCAAAACCCCGACAATTTCGGAGCCATGGTGCGCAATGGGTATCCCATGGTTTGGCGTCCGGCGGGTGTGCGCTTTCTGGAGCTGCGTGAGATCGCCGGAGCTTTGTGGCAGAAGGTGATGATCACCGACGGAAACGGGCGGGTTCATATTCTGGATTATCAGATGATCCCGCTGGAAAGCGGTTGGAAGATCAACGGGGTCCAGCTTTTGGGTAACTCGGATCCTGCAGCCTGACGCAACACCATCGTCACGGTGAGATGAGCCGTGGTTAATTCCCTTTCGGTATCCAGACTACCGCGTTCGGGACGGACCTGAACACGAGGTTTGGACGCGTTGCCAGATATGTGCGGCGCGATTGAGAAAGGGTTTTCAATGAACAAGGCAATCACCGACGGCATCGTGTTCATGCCACCGCAATTTGCGAATGGCTTGACGGTCTGGTCTGCTGGAGACGGGACACCCGGCTCGCCCACCTATGGCGGGTCCGGCACCGGGGTTTTTGCACCGTCGGACGCGGATTTTGGCGGCTGTCTTGAGATTCTGAAGGTGAACACCACGCAGCAACTGCGCTATATGGGGCAGACGCCGATCCTGCCGGGTTGTTATTTGCAGATCAAAGCCCGTGTCAAAGCGATTAGCGGCCCGCTGCCATCAGTGCGCATCGCCGCCTGGGCAGGCGGGGCGGGAGACGCACATGTGGCAGGTGTTGTAGAGCAAGGGCCAGCGACTCAGCTATCGGGTTATGGTTCTGTGCATGAGATCACCGCGATTGTGGGCACCGGACAGCGCCCGGGCGTGGATATGCCTTGGGGGCTCGCTGCGCTGTACGGGCATTTCGGCGTGGACATCGAAGGGGCCAATGGTGCCTTGGTGCGTGTTGACGATCTTGAGATTACTGACGTCACCAATGTTTTTCTTCGTGAAATGATCAGTCTGGTGGACGTTCGGGATTATGGCGCCTTGGGTGACGGTGTTACGGACGATTCCGCCGCGTTTGAAGCGGCGGATCAGGCAGCTGGCGGTCGCCGTGTCTATGTTCCGCAGGGCATCTATCACCTTGCAGAAAACACCAGTATGGCTTCCGAGATGGAGTTCGAAGGCACCGTTACGATGCCGGATGACAAGATGCTGTTGCTGACCAAAGACTTCCATCTGCCCAGCTATATCGCGGCCTTTGGAGATGAAGAGTTGGCGTTCAAAAAGGCGTTTCAGGCGCTGTTGAATAACTCGGATCATGAATCGCTGGATTTGGGTGGCCGCAAGATTTCAGTAACGACCCCGATCGATATGGCCGCAGCGGTTCCGAACAAACAAGGCGGGTTCTCGACCCGCCGGGTGATCCGAAACGGTCAATTCGATGTCAAAAGCAGCACGGATTGGGATACCGAGACCTTCACATCGGTAGCAACCTATGATCCTTCGGACAACACCCGGCTGACCAACGTCGCCAATGTCGCGAACATTCCCGTGGGATCTTTGGTACAGGGAAGCGGTGTCGGGCGCGAAATCTATGTGCGGTCAAAAAACATTGGGGCGGGCGAGATTATCCTGAACGCGCCTATCTATGATGCCTCGGGCACCCAGACTTTCACGTTTCACGCGTTCAAATACCTTCTGGACTTCAGCGGCTTTAACACGCTGCGCAAATTCGGCATGGAGCAGATCGAATTCCAGTGCAACAGCCGGTGCAGCGGCATCCGTCTGGCGGCATCGGGCAGCACATTCCAACTGAAAGACTGTTTCGTCAGCCGCCCGAAGGATCGGGGTATCACCTCGATCGCGACAGGGTGCAAAGGGATGTTGATCGACAATTGTCAATTCCTGTCGGCGGAAGAGTCTTTCCCCGTGACGGATCGGTCTTCGATCGCGCTGAACACCAACTCGAATGACGTTAAGTTGCGGCACAATCAGGCGGTACGGTTCAAGCATTTTGCCGTGTTGGGCGGCGACAACAACATGGTTCTTGGCAATCACTTTTTCCAGGGTGATGGCATTCCGCAGGGTGTTCGCACCGCTGGGCTGATCATGATCGGCACCTATAACAGTTCCACCATCGCTGAGAACTATATCGACAACTGTTTTATCGAATGGACCAATGAACGGGACGCGTCACCCACCTATACCAGTGGGTTCTCGTTCAGTGCCATGAGCATCACGGACAACATCTTCTACTCAAGCCAGGCGCCGTCCTGGTTCAGCTTTCTCATTGTGCGCCCTTATGGGGCCGGGCATTTCTTGAACGGTTTGGCTGTGACCGGAAACAAGTTTCGCGCCACAAGCGGTTGGATAGATCGGGCGGAAAGGGTGGACACGTCATTTGCGGATCTGAACAACAACAGGCACACGAATGTGACGTTCCAGAACAACACCTATCACGGTGTCACCAAAAAATCTGCGCATCCGTTGAGGATTCGTCACCAGCAGAACTCTGCGTCGAATTTTTGGATTATTCCTGCAAATGGAGAGCTGCCGTTTAACGGAAAAGCACGTAGCTGTGATGGAGTCACGATTGTTGACGGGATCTACGGTGTTTTCAATAATTTCGTTTTCGGCGTTCCTCATGTTGTGACCGAGCATGGATCTGCAGGTGAAAACTTGCTTTTGCGCTGGTCAGAACACGTCAGGGGTGAAGTGTCGGTTTTGATGCGAATGGAGAAGTAGCACCAGGGCTGGCCACCCCATTAAGGGTGGCCAGTTCGCCTTTCTTTGCCAGAAGCAATTGATCATGATGCGTCATGTCGGCAGTAAATAGGCGACGTTTGTTTTCGGTGTGCTAAGCTGAGGAAAGCAAATGGAGAGTCCCGATGCCGAAAATCGCTAAAAACGCCAGTGTTCAAACAGTTATCACAACCTTTGAAATGACCCCGGGTACGTGTCAGGACCTGTTGGAGGCCCTGACAGATGCTTATGCCGAGTTCATCTCAAAGCAGCCGGGATTTGTGTCTGCAGGGCTGCATGTGAACGATGCCCAAACGCGCATTGCCAACTATTCGCAGTGGGAACGCCGCGAAGATTTTCTCGCCATGTTGCGGACGCCAGAAATGCGCGACCGCAACCGCAAGATCAACGAATTGTGCAAAAGCTTTGAGCCGGTCATGTATGACGTGGCCGAGACATTCGGAAGTTCCTGACCTGAATCAAAGCCTGCGGCATTTGTCTGTTTCACAGTTAGTCTGAAAAACGGAGGCTCACGCTATGTATCACAACATTCTTGTCCCTATCTCTTTTGATGCTGAAAGAGACACGTCCGGGCCTTTGAAGCTGGCCCAGCTTTTGGCCACGCCAGACGCACAGGTGACATTGCTGCATGTGGTCGAGCATATTCCGAATTATGCGATTTCGTATATGCCGCCCGAGTACCTCACCGAAGCGCGCAAGGCGATTCAAGCGGAACTGGATGAGCTGGCATCTCAGTTGCCGAATGCACGTGGATTGGTGGTCGAAGGGCATTCCGGACGAACAATTCTGGACTGGACCGAAGCCAACAATCCCGACTTGATCATTATGGCATCGCACCGGCCGGGGATGCAGGATCTGTTGCTGGGCTCGACTGCATCTCATGTCGTGCGGCATGCGGGGTGCGCGGTGCATGTGGTTCGCTGACCGTCAGAAATCCTCCGCTGTCAGACGATAGGCTTTGCCAAAACCGCCATTCAGTAACCCATCCTTTATGGCGAACCTGACAAAGCTGAAATCTGCGAAATCGACGTATAGCTTTGCTTTGGGCCGCAGGCTCAGATACCGCTCGCGCAGCGGGGCATAGTCGGACATGTCCCGGTGTACCGGCCGTGCCACGGCATGAAGTGTAAGACGAGGATGCGTCAGCGGGTCGCCTTTCTCTTCGGGCTCCCCGACCAGAAGGGCGCAATTGGGATTGGCGTTCAGCGAGCGGGTGTGTTCAGCCAGAGAAGAGATCAGCGTGACGGGGCAGCCATCTGTATCCGTGGCCAGCGCGATGCGGGACAGCGTCGGCAGAGTCGTTTCGGGCTGCAGAACGGCCAGCGCAGCGAACCGGGCCTGCTCAAGAAGCTCTCTGGCCTGCGCACGAGCGTCGCCGTCCGGGGTTTGATATGGATTGGTCACTGTATCGGCAAGACCTCGGAATCAGGGTTTGGCAATCACACTAGTGGGCAAAACAAGGTCCCGCCAACCTTTCAGATCGATTGCCTCGGCTTTGCCACATATCCATCGTAAAAGCCCGGACATGCTGTTCAAGAAGTCTACGCAGGATACGCCTGACCTGAACCCAAGATCGTCCAGACGCCATCAGCGGGCCGAGGCCACGCGCCGGCAGGCGTTATCTCCGATACGTATCCTGACCATGGTTCTGTTGCTGCCACTGACCACCGTACTAATCGCGGTGAGTGTTTTCATTCGACTGTCCGAGTACAATCGGGACGAGGCAGTGATCCATCTGATCGCCCTGGTAGGGTGCGATGCGACGCAGGCCATGGGGATCGGACCTTTTCGGGAAGGGCAGCCAGGGTATCACACACGCAACGACCCGGATGGGGACGGGGTGGCCTGCGGCTTTGCCGAAGCGCCAGCCTCCCAGAATGCGCAACCAGAGAACCGCCCAGAGCCGCAACAACGTTCTGTCGGCAACGCCAAATTCGTGCGCCCATAGCGTATAACGCAAACGTATTCAGGATAACTGCGCGCCTGCACACGTGCGAAAAATACGCACCTGCGGCGCTGCGTCGTTCAGGGGAAACTCTGCGATCCCGTCTTGCGTGAACGCATAGGCGACCCGGTTGTATTCCAACCCATCCAGCACATTGCCAAAGCCGGTATCTGTCACCGTCAATGCGGATCCTTCGTCGGACAAGACATGGCGTGGGGTGGCGATTTCGATGGGGTTTGGTCCTTCGAACCGCATCGCAAACCACGGGGATTGGGCCCACATCTGATCCTTTCGAGTGACCGTCAGCGAATAGAGCGGTGCGGACGGGTCATAGGTCAGGAAAATCGTTGCCGCTCCTGTGTCGTGCGACAGCGTGCAGATATCGCCCACCGTCGCCTCCCACGCGGAGGCCGGGGTGGCAAGGATCAAAGAGGTCAGAATTGCGCGCATGGGTGGGGATGTAGCCGCCGAACAGGGCAAGACAAGGTACGGGGCTCCCACGGCGCAACCCTGAAGTGTCAGTTGCTTGGGCGCAGTGAGGCGCGTGGTTGAAAATGGCTGCAAATCCCACGTATCAATGCGAGATTTCAAGTCGCTGTGCTAGGGTGCGCACGGCGCGGTCGTTCCGGTCGCGTCCCATGGCAATTTCGCCAGACGAGGGAGGAAAGTAATGTTTGCACGTATTACCCAATTCAAGATGAAGCCCGGCACGCGCGAGGCGGCGACGGCGAAAATGAACGCATTGAAATCCGAAATCATGGGCATGCCCGGCATACACAGCTTTACCAACGTGATGAACGAGGACGGGTCGGGCTATGTGATTTCGGTGGTCGAAAGCGAAGCGACCTCAAACGCAAACGCGCCCAAAGTGGCCGAGCTGTGGGGTCATTTCGCCGAATTCATGGAAGGTCCGCCGACACCGGTTGGGTACGACGTGGTTGCGCATTGGGATAAGGGGTAAAGGTTCGGGCGGGATATTCCCGCCCATCTCCTTACAAAAGAAACTGCGCCAGATCTTTGGTTAGCACCATACGGGTGCCGCGCACTCAGTGATGGGCGCTTTGGACCTCCTGCGAGCTTGGCAGGGTGTTTGGGTTCGACATGGCAGCCGTTTGGAATCACAATCCGTGATTTCAAACGTGGAGGAGAGAGCGCTGGGCTGCAAGTTTGAAGTGTGGGGGGTGTTGAGTATCGCATAGCTTGGCAATGTGAGATGGATGAATCTATCAATCCTAAGCCTGCCTATTCAATAACAAGTGGGCCATTAATTATTGGATGATTACCTTGAACTCCGTCCTGAAGAATCTCTTCCAAAATTTCAGCCTTCCAGACGATTCCAAGCTGGAAACCAACACCTTCTTCCGAGGTTCTCCCAGAGTAAATTCCGACAAAGTTTTGCCAAGAGCCGATCTTTAGATCAGCTGACGTGTTTTGGTCACCACCATGACCCAACACTCCATGACCTTGCCCAAGAACAGGAGACCCCGACAGACCTGGGTTGCCGAGGGTGTCTATCCAAAAATTGGGGTGTTCGTCTGCGGCATGACCGGGTTCACTCGCAACTGAGCCCCGTTTCCAGATTGGCGTCATAAGCGGCCCCGATAATCCTTCTGGAAAACCTACTACGAAACAATCAGTTCCAATTGCAGGTTGCCACTCAGCCTCAAAGCTAATTTCATTCAAACAGTAAGGCTTACCATCTCCCAAATTTTCCTGACTAAAGGGAAGGATCACAACATCCACAAGATTCCGAGACACATGTTCCCGCCAGGTTGCCTTACCCTCTTCAACGAAAAGGTTGTAATCCCTTTCTCTCGCTACGATTTTGTCCTTTCCTTCATGCTGCTCTACGCAAACAAAGAAACGCACACGTATTGTTGTGGGGCAAAACGAACCATTGGGCTCCAAAGTCTGAGGATTCAGGCCAGTGACGTTATGCCAATTGGTAACAAGGTAAATCGCATCCTCAAACTTCCAAAAGAAACCAGTCATTACTGAAGTATTTGGATGAATGGAGCCATCCTCATATTTGCGGTATGCACGAATGTGGACCACTGCCCTTGATACGCCCGAAATTAACCGCGCCACTAATAACCTTACCGCTTCCTTCTCTTCACATTCCCACCCCGCTGCCCCGGTCGTCCAGCCGTTGAGCGTCCGCGTGACTTCACCGCGTCTTCTGAGGCTTTCTCGACCGCCCATTGGCGCGCCATAGGGTCGTCGGCGACGGCCAGATCGACCGCTTCCAGACGTTTTATCTCGTCCCTAATATTTGCAGCCTCTTCGAATTCCAGGTTCTCGGCGGCTTTGCGCATCTTGTCGCGCAGCCCGTCCAGATGGGCTTCGAGGTTGGCACCGTGCATCGGTTTGTCGATGGTGGCGGTAACGCGGTTCATGTCGACGTCGCCCTGATAGAGACCGGCCAGAACGTCCTCGACATTCTTTTTCACCGTCGCAGGCGTGATGCCGTGTTCCTCGTTATAGGCGACCTGCTTGGCGCGACGGCGGTTGGTTTCATTCAGTGCGCGCTCCATGCTGCCGGTGATCTTGTCGGCATACATGATCACCCGGCCATCGGCGTTCCGCGCGGCGCGGCCGATGGTTTGCACCAGAGAGGTTTCCGATCGCAGGAAGCCTTCCTTGTCGGCGTCCAGAATGGCGACCAGCCCGCATTCGGGAATGTCGAGGCCTTCGCGCAGCAGGTTGATGCCGATCAGCACGTCGAAGGCCCCCAATCGCAGGTCGCGCAGAATCTCGATGCGTTCCAGTGTGTCGATGTCCGAGTGCATATAGCGGACTTTGATGCCCTGTTCGTGCAGGTATTCGGTCAGGTCCTCGGCCATGCGTTTGGTCAGCGTGGTGACCAGCGTGCGGTATCCATCGGCAGCGACTTTGCGCACCTCGTCCAGCAGGTCGTCGACCTGCATGCTGACAGGGCGGATTTCAACCTCGGGGTCCAGCAGGCCGGTGGGGCGGATCACCTGTTCGGTGAAAACGCCGCCGGTTTGCTCGATTTCCCACTTCGCCGGGGTTGCCGAGACGAAGACGGATTGCGGGCGCATGGCGTCCCATTCCTCGAATTTGAGGGGGCGGTTGTCCATGCAGGAGGGCAGGCGGAACCCGTGTTCGGCCAGCGTGAACTTGCGCCGATAGTCACCCCGGTACATGCCACCGATCTGTGGCACGCTGACGTGGGATTCGTCGGCAAAGACAATGGCGTTGTCAGGGATGAATTCGAACAAGGTGGGGGGCGGTTCACCGGGTGCACGACCGGTCAGATAGCGCGAATAGTTCTCGATCCCGTTGCAGACGCCGGTGGCCTCGAGCATTTCCAGATCGAAATTGGTGCGCTGTTCCAGACGCTGGGCCTCCAGCAATTTGCCTTCGCCCACCAACTGGTCGAGGCGCATCCGCAGTTCCTTTTTGATGCCGATAATCGCCTGCTGCATCGTGGGCTTTGGTGTCACGTAGTGCGAGTTTGCATAAACGCGCACCTGTTCCATCGTGGCCGCGCGTTCACCGGTCAGGGGGTCGAATTCGGTGATGGCCTCCAGTTCCTCGCCAAAGAACGACAGCTTCCAGGCGCGGTCCTCAAGGTGGGCGGGCCAGATTTCCAGTGAATCGCCGCGCACCCGGAACGATCCGCGCTGAAACGCCTGATCGTTTCGGCGGTATTGCTGGGCGACCAGATCAGCCATCACCTGCCGCTGGTCGTACTCATTCCCGACCTTCAGGTCCTGCGTCATCGCCCCATAGGTTTCGACCGAGCCGATACCGTAAATGCACGACACTGATGCCACGATGATCACATCGTCCCGTTCCAGCAGAGACCGCGTGGCCGAGTGGCGCATGCGGTCGATCTGTTCGTTGATCTGCGATTCTTTTTCTATGTACGTGTCGGACCGCGCGACATAGGCCTCGGGCTGGTAGTAGTCGTAGTAAGAGACGAAATACTCGACAGAATTCTCGGGGAAGAAACCTTTGAATTCGCCGTATAGCTGCGCCGCAAGGGTCTTGTTGGGCGCAAGGATGATCGCCGGGCGCTGGGTTTCCTCGATCACCTTGGCCATCGTAAAGGTCTTGCCCGTTCCGGTCGCACCCAACAAAACCTGCTCACGTTCGCCGTCCAACACGCCGCTGGTCAATTCTTTGATCGCTGTCGGCTGGTCACCAGCGGGGGCAAACTCTGTATGCATGACAAACTGCTTGCCGCCTTCCAGTTTCAGGCGTGCGCGCACATCTTCGGTTGTCATTTGGGTCTTGTCGGAATGGGCGTATGGCATGGGCAGGCTCCGGGTCAGACCCCTACATTTGTTCTTATTTTGTCCAACTGCAAGGGCTGATCCGGTACGAAATCCTCAGATTCAATAATAGGCGGGCTGTGCTTCCGGAATGATATCCGAACTCACCTTGTCGGCTAGCGCCTTCAGGTTGCCGTCGAGAACCCTGGACATCATCATTTTCATTAGGCTTTGCCCCATAAGCCAGCCGAGAGGGCCATATTTCACAGTATAATCCATGCTCCAGATCACTCGGGTTCGAGTCTGTGCCAGTGGTTCGATGGCAATAGCGGCGTGCGCTTCGATCAAGGGCATCGCCGACATCTCGGACAAGCGCACATTGTAACCTCGGTTGGGGTCCCATTTGGTCACTTCTTCAACCAAAGAAGTTCCGTTCTCAAAATAACAGCGCCGCCTTGATCCAATGCCAGTGGCACCATAGGTCAGGACCTCCACTTGCGCGATCTGCGGCGCAATCTCGTCAATCTGTATAAACCGGCTGAGTATCGCCCAGATTCTCTCAGGGTTCGCGTCGATTTCGAGGCTGCGCTCATGGTGGATCATCTGTCTATTCCTTCGGCTGATCTTTGAGCGATCATAGGTGGACCTAATGTCAGTTTCTGACATCAGCTCGCTGGAACCTGCCGCGACAATTGCAATCTTGCCCCCGGGCGCGCTCTGACGCATAAACAGCTCAGCCAAGTGAGTACGGAGAGGCGACATGCGCGCACGGATTTACCAGCCTTCGCGAAACGCGATGACCTCGGGGATGGCCAAAACCCGCAAATGGGTTCTGGAATATGCCCCGTCCTCGGCGCGTGAGGTTGACCCGCTGATGGGCTGGACCTCTTCCAATGACACGCAAACTCAGATTCGCCTGAAATTCGACACCAAGAAAGAGGCGATAGATTACGCCAAGGACAATGGTATCGACGCTCAGGTCAGTGAGCCGCACAAGCGCAAACCCAACTTGCGCACGCGAGGCTATGGCGAGAATTTCGCCACGGACCGGCGCGGCCCCTGGACTCACTGAATGATCGAAATCCGCGAGGCTGATCCGACCTCGGATGCTTTGCTCCCGCTTGTCGAGGCGCATTTTGCCCATAGCGAATCGGCGGGGCCTGTGGATAGCAACCACACCATGAACGCCGAGGCGTTGGCCGGATCGGGGATTCGATTCTGGGCGATCTACGATGAGGCGCAGCCATTGGGGTGTGGAGCCTTGAAAGCTCTGCCCGATGGCACGGCCGAGGTGAAATCGGTACATATCCTCGAACAAGCGCGGGGGCGCGGTCTGGCGCGTGTAATGATGAAACACCTTGCTGAATTAGCGCGCGCCGAAGGTCTTGACGCATTGGTTCTTGAAACCGGAGCAGAGCATCTTGCGGAATACGATGCGGCCCGCAAGCTCTACGAGGCGTTGGGTTATTCCTATTGCGGACCGATCCATGGGTATAGTGATGATCCGAACAGCGCATTCATGCGCTTGGCTCTTGAACCCGGCCCGTAAAAACCGCAAGTAGGGCTCAGCGGTCCCTTAGCTCAACTGGATAGAGCAGCTGACTTCTAATCAGCAGGTTGAGGGTTCGAGTCCTTCAGGGATCGCCATTAAGCCACTGAAGCAAAAATATTAATTTTTGTTTCGTGAAACAACTATTGGGCGTGCTGGTCGTTGTGTCCCGCGCGTGTCCCGGTGAGGTACAAGGCTTTGGAATCAGGTTGGCTGCAGATATTAAAGGCCAGTTGGGGGCAGTTGCTGTCGCTAAGTTTCGCCCTCGGAGTCTTTTGGTACCTTTTCCAGATTGAGCTTTTGCCACCTAGCGATTCTCCGTGGGTTGTCTATGGATTGCCTTTGGCTGTTTTGATCACTGGTGGGCTTGGCTTGCCCCTTTCATTGAATGGCTGGCGGGACTCGTGAAATCCGGCGTCGAAGAATGGTTGAAGAAAAGAAGGCGGGCGGAGGCGATTGCGAACCACACGCAAGAATTCGTCGACTACATCCCATTTATGAACGACGACGAGCGCGCGATCTTCGGTTACCTACTGGAACATCAACAAAAGACGTTCACAGCCGAGATGAATTGCTGTACCGGGGCAGCGCTGCTTAAACGCGGTTTCATAAAGTCTCAGGCAATCGTAGGGATGTCCTATGACATGGCTGGTTTTCCCTTTTTGGTCCCCGACCATATCTGTAAAAAACTGGAAGAATACCGCGACGCGTTCCCGCAGAAGCATACCGGCGGAAGCCTGCCATGGTTTAAGGGCGTATGGTAATCGTCCTGCGAGTACCTGCGTATTAGGAATGTCCGACTGGGCCTTTTAGCTCCGGTTCTACCGGTAACGCGTGATCCGGCGGAATGACTCCATGATGCTCCAGCCACTCAAGGATAGTGCCCCATTGCGTTTGGATCGACGGCGCGTCGCGGTATTCGAGCAGCGTCTCAAGGCGACAGCGTAGGCCGTAGGGGATCGTTCGGGGCCATTTGTTCATGACCAAGTGTTCTACTCTTGTTCTCGTTTGGTCAACGTCAATCGACAAAAGCGACCTCACATTGTTGGACAGTTTTCGACAAATCTTATGAAAATTCCGTTCGGGTTTGTGGGGAGCGGTTCGCCCAATGATACTTGAGCTTGAGCAAAAATGCCTCTTGCATAACTCCGCTTAGTAGTTGGATTGATCAGTGGTGCGCGCGAGCTGCGCAGCGCCGATCAAGCGCGCGGAGGTCGGTCTATGCGGAACTGGCGGGTGGGGCCGTCGGCAGAGGTCAGCTTTCGCCACGCCTCGCCGGTGAGCAATTCAGGAGCGGTGCCAGAGCCACTGGCGAGAAACGCCTGATTGTGATCGTGATCAGCTACATCGTGACTATGGCCGTGCATCGCCCAAAAGAGGTCTTCTTCGAACCCATGCGAATGGCCATGATCCTCGACCATTTCAAGATGATCTTGAATCGTCTCAAAAACCGCTGGTGCGTGCGAGAATGATGACGTTACTGACCAAACAACCAGAGACAGACAGAGGAGGGCTACGCCAACTCTCAAAATGTACTCGTAAGCTTGTTTCATTGCAACTGTCTGCCAGATGCCTGCAGCCTTTAGGCGGCTGCCACGATTTTGTTCACGTCTACCTTAGTGAGCGCCACGCGGTCAATTCCGGACAACAGACCATCGGATAGATTGGGTTGTTTTGGACCTGTCGCGGCACCCGAAGCGACAGCTCTGCATAGCTGCCCTTCGTTCATTTTGCAGCATCGGTCAAATTGGGCTCGAAACAGCCATTCGCTACAGCTTGCATGAATGTCCGCTCTGCGGGACTTTTCTGCTGTTCGCTGGGCTTTCGCCAAGGTCTGCTTTTCCAATCGCGGAAGCGGATGCCCGTTGGTCAGGGTACAACAGTTCGATTAATAGCCGCTCAGGCGTGCCATGAACTCTTAGCCTGAGGGTACCAGCTGGCCCACAATAGCCGCGTAATCCTGTATTGGAAAAACAAATTTGTCGGCAACAAAAGGCTGGTCGTATTCATGAAGAAGCCTCATTTCGGGATTGAAAAGTAAGAACCGAATGGCGTTCTCCCCCACCCAAGAGATGTCGAGCTGATCAACCAGCGACGTAGGGCTATCTTTCGGTAACTGTGTTGGGTCAGAGTAGGGTGTGTTTATGCACACAAACCCGACATCATCCCGGAAAGCGGCCGCCAACGGCATGGGTATATCCTTCTCACGGAAGTTTTGAAGCTCTGCCCAGTTCCAGGGAAGGCTTTGTCTTTGAACCGTGATCCAAACTCCAATGAGGACGAGCGCGATGACAAGCGCAAGCATGATGGTTTTGAAGGCGGCTGACCTTAGCATGATCGTAGTTTAGCGGTGGTGGGTAAAGCCAACACCAAAAAAAGGGCTGGACGGCTGACGGGACATTGCTGCCCTTGACAGGAAGCGCCCGAATGTCAGCTAACTGAGGTCTCTTTAGGCTGGGCGTATTCCATTCAATGGCCGATATCTGCTTTTCTAACCTTTCTCGATTTTGCAGATGACAAAGCTCCGTCGCTGCTGGTATCTGGGAAAAAGGCGTGCGCATCACAAATTGGAGAACCGTCAATGAACTGCGCAGCCTGGCTCATTGGCTGAGAATGGGCACTGGCACCCCAAGACTTATCCGGTCACGCAATTGCTCATTCGGAGTTGAGAATGTCAGGTTTCGCGCAGACAACCCCATCGGTACTTGGTAACGGGAACACACCTTGGGTGTTGGACGGTAGAGCGGTCGCCGAAAACCTCGGCGTGAACCCTGAGACGGGATTGAATCCGGACGAGGTGGCCAAGCGGCTTTCAACACACGGTCCAAACCGCTTAGAAGAGACTGCAACAGTGCCGCCCTGGAAGATGCTCCTGTGGCAATTCGCAAGCCCGCTGCTGATCATCCTGATAGCAGGTGCTCTTGTCTCGGCCTATTCGGGGCATTGGGTTGATGCGATTGCGATATTCGCGATCGCCATCTTCAACGCCTTCATCTCCTTCTGGCAGGAATACAAGGCCGAGCAGTCTTTGGCAGCCCTGCGGGAGATGTCTGCACCGCAGGCCTTCGTGCGCCGCGGCGGCGAGATCGTCGAGGTACCCGCGGCGGATCTCGTGCCGGGCGATATTCTGCGAGTAAAAGCCGGTGACATTCTGGCCGCCGATATTCGCTTTATCACCGCCAGCCGGATGCAGGTCGACGAGGCCGCGTTAACGGGAGAATCCGAACCGGTCGACAAACATGTCGATCCGATCGAGGACGAAGACGTCGTTCTGGCCGATCGTCTGAATATGGGCTTCATGAGCACGCAGGTCACTGGCGGCGCTGGTGAAGGCATTGTCGTGGGCACCGGAATGAAGACCGAGGTCGGTCACATCGCTGCCCTCATGTCCTCGGCGACAGAGCCAAAGACCCCGCTGCAACTCAAGATCGAGGGCCTTTCCAAGGTGCTGATCATGGCGGCCCTGATCGTGGTCGCCATCGTGATCGGCATTGGCGTGGTCAATGGAATGGATGCGGCCGAGATGCTGAACACGGCAATCTCGCTGTCGGTCGCGGCGATCCCGGAGGGCCTGCCGACAGTGGTCACCATCGTTCTGACGCTCGGATCGCAAAACATGGCTGCTAGCAACGCCTTGGCGCGACGGCTTTCCTCTGTAGAAACGCTCGGCGCGACCTCTGTGATCTGTTCGGACAAGACCGGCACGCTCACGCAGAACCAAATGCAGGTGATGCAATGCTGGGCCGGTGGTAAGGACTGGGAAGTGACCGGCGAGGGGTTCGATCCGCATGGCGAGTTCCGTTCCGAAGACGGCAGCGTGGCCGAGATCGAGACCGAAACGGATCTTCGGCAGATGCTGTCCGTCTCCGCCTATTGCAACGATGCGCGTATGGTCGAGGCTGACGGGCGCCCGGCGATCCAGGGCAACCCGACTGAGGGCGCTCTGGTCGTGGCCGCGGCCAAGGTCGGGATTTCCCGCGAGAAGTTGACAGAAGCGCGGGTCGAGGCGCTTCAGCAATTCCCCTTCGATTCAACGCGCAAGATGATGTCTGTCTTCGCTCGATTGCCGGATGGGCGCACTGTGCTCGGCGCCAAGGGGGCGCCGGATGTGATCCTGTCAAGGGCGAGCCATGTCCGCATGGCCGGGGAAACGCTTGAGATCTCCCCGGCCTTGCGGGAAGAGATCGAGGCGGTGATCGACAGTTTCGGCGAGAAGGCGCTCCGGACCCTCGCCGTGGCTTATCGGGAGGTGGCAGAAGAGGATCTGGACCATGCCGATCCCGAGCAGCGGATCGTACTGCTTGGCATTCACGGCATCATGGACCCGCCGCGCAGCGAAGTACCCATCGCCGTTTCGGAGGCAACCGGGGCCGGCATCCGAACGGTGATGATCACCGGCGACCACGCCGTGACCGCCCAAGCGATTGCGGAACAGATCGGCATTCGCTCCAGCGACGCGCAGACGGTTCATACCGGGGTCGAGCTCGACCAGATGAGCGATCAGGATCTGAAAGAGATGGTGCAGCACGCGGCCGTCTTTGCCCGGGTGACGCCGGAGCACAAGCTGCGCATCGTCAATGCCATGCAGGAGAATGGCGAGGTGGCGGCAATGACTGGGGATGGCGTCAACGACGCGCCCGCTCTGCGAGCGGCGGATATTGGTGTCGCCATGGGCATCACCGGCACGCAGGTCGCCAAGGACAGCGCTGCCCTCGTGCTGCTCGATGACAATTTCTCCACCATCGTGACGGCAGTCCGCGAAGGCCGGCGCATCTTCGACAATCTGCTGAAATTCATTCGGCAGGCGCTCACCGCCAACGTGGCCGAGGTCTCAACGATCCTGTTCGCCTTCCTTCTGATGGGGGCAGACCCGCTCCTGCCGATCACACCGTTGATGATCCTCTGGGTGAATCTTGTATCGGATGGGCTACCGGCTCTGACACTCGGCTTCGAGAAAGCGGAACCCGACCTGATGCAGCGCCCACCGCGCCCGCGCGACGATAATCTGTTCGGTGGCGGAATGAAGGAGCGGATCCTGATCCGGGGAACGCTGCTCGGCCTGCTGACCTTTTATGTCTTCCAGGAGTTTCACGAACGAGGCGCCTCCTTGGAACACGCCCAAACAGCAGCGTTCATGACACTGATCTTTGCCCAGATCTGGCATATTTTCGACGCCCGAACGACCTCCACGCTCTACCGAAAGTCGCCGCTCGGCAACCGCATCTTGCTTGGAGCGGTGAGCATTTCCATATTGCTGTCCCTTCTCGCCATTTATACTGGCGCCGGACATTTCGTGCTTGGAACAGTTTCCCTGCCTCTGTCGCATTTGCTCGGAGTGTTCTTTATCGCCGCACTGCCCACGCTTCTGTTGTCTGCGCTGAAGGAAATGTTCGGACTGAAATGGCTCTGACGCTACCTTTGCTTAGAACGGCACTGAAGGTGCTAGAATGGACATCCTGAAGCACCCATTCGGTGTCAACTTCTTGGCAGAGGGTCTGCATCGTGCCTGGCCAGCATTCCGCCCACAAGAAATTAGAGGAAGTTAAATTTTAGGGCCTGATAACCCATACGCACGATCTAGTGACGCGCAGCGTGCAGCGTCGTCCCGCGCGTCCCTTAGAGAGCATCATAATGAACAAGGCCTATTCTTCGGGCCTAATGAAACTGTGTTTCCCCCGCCTCCAGCGATACGGTCGTACCTTTTTCGCCAAGAACGGCGGCGGGAACATCTGCGAGCGCGCAAATAATGGCCCGACCACCCGAGGATCGCACAAAGTCCTGGGCGGCCTGCACCTTGGGACCCATTGATCCAGCGGGGAAGTCGTATTCATCCAACGCGTCGGGGGTGATCGACCGAATGCCTTTTTGGTCAGGCGTTCCCCAGTTCAGGAACACGGCTTCTGCATCTGTAGCGATGACAAAGAAATCTGCGCCAAGGTTCTGCGCCAGAAGGCACGAGGCGAAATCCTTGTCGATGACGGCTTCGACCCCGACCAGTTTCCGTTCTGCGCCTGCCTCGTACATTGTCGGGATGCCACCTCCGCCAGCGGCGATCACGGTCGCGCCCTTTTCTAGGATCCAACGGATCGGTTCGACTTGAAAGATACGTTTCGGGCGGGGCGAGGGCACCACGCGCCGCCAGTACTCGCCATCCGGTTTCACCGTCCAGCCCTTTTCAGCCGCTTCTTTCTTGGCGTCCGCTTCGGAATAAACCTGCCCGATGAACTTGGTGGGGTTGTCCAAGGCCGGGTCGCTCGGATCGACCTCGATCATGGTCAACAGGGTGGCGATGTGATGCTCGAAGGGCAGGATGTTCCCAAGCTCCTGCTCGATCATGTAGCCGATCATGCCCATCGTTTCGCCGACCAAAACGTCCAGCGGGTACTCCTCGACATCCGTATACATGATCTCTTGCAGAGCCAGCATCCCGACCTGCGGACCATTGCCATGAGTGATGACGGTTTCGTGCGCTTCGCAGAGCGGGGCGAGGGCTTCGGCGGCAATCTTCGCGTTCTTGCGCTGATTGTCCGCTGTCATCGCCTCACCCCGTTTGAGAAGCGCGTTGCCGCCAAGTGCTACAACAACGCGTCCCATGGTTTAGGCTCCCAATGTCGCGACGAGGATCGCTTTGATCGTGTGCATCCGGTTTTCGGCTTGCTCGAACGCGATATTCATATCACTTTCGAAAACCTCCTCGGTCACTTCCATCTCGGTGATGCCGAACTGTTCGTGAATGTCCTGACCGACCTTGGTTTCCAGATTGTGGAAGGCGGGCAGGCAATGCATGAATTTGACGGCTGGATTGCCGGTTTTCTTCATCAGATCCATGTTGACCTGATAAGGGCTCAGCAGCTTGATCCGCTCGGCCCAGACTTCTTTAGGCTCACCCATCGACACCCAGACATCGGTATGAATGAAGTCCGCGCCCTCTACGGCCGAGGTATCGTCGGTGATGGTCACACGTGCGCCGGTCTTTTCAGCCCGCTCCATCGCCAATTCGCGCACATCGTCATGGGGCTGGGTTTCTTTCGGAGAAATCATCCGGACGTCGCAGCCCATGATCGCGCCCAACATCAGCAGCGAGTTGCCCATGTTCGACCGACAGTCGCCCGAATAGGCATAGACAATGTCCTTGCGGGGCTTGTCAGCGTGCTCGATCATGGTCTGCATATCAGCAAGCATCTGGGTCGGATGCCAGTCGTCGGTCAGGCCGTTATAGACCGGAACACCGGCATATTCTGACAGCGTTTCAACCATGTCCTGACCAGCACCGCGGAATTCAATCCCGTCGAACATGCGGCCCAAAACGCGCGCCGTGTCTTTCATCGACTCCTTGTGCCCGATCTGCGAGCCCGATGGATCGAGATAAGTGATATTCGCGCCCTGATCGTATGCTGCCACTTCAAATGCACAGCGGGTACGTGTCGAGGTTTTTTCGAAAATCAGGCAAATGTTCTTGCCCTTCAAGGATTGCTGCTCGGCCCGGGCGTATTTCGCGCGCTTTAGGTCGCGCGCCAGATCCAGCAGGTGCAGCATTTCACGCTGGCTGAAATCGGCAATTTTCAGATAGCTACGGCCTTTGAGATTGAATGCCATTTTTTCTCTCCCTAACAAAAAATCAGCGGGCGCAGGGGGCTGCACCCATGGTAAATTCAATAGGCGGGGTCGCGGTCGATCGGGCAGGTCATGCAGTGGCCACCGCCGCGACCACGCCCCAGTTCCTGACCCGAGATTTCGATCACCTCGACGCCGGCTGCGCGCATCTTGCCATTCGTAAACGTGTTGCGCGCATAGCCGACGACCACACCGGGCGAGAGGGCCACGACGTTATTGCCGTCATCCCACTGTTCGCGCTCGGCCTGGAACTCGTTGCCACCGGTCGAGATGACCTCCAGCGAGTTCAGCCCCAGGGCTTCTTTGTAGACGTCGAAAAGGTGCCCTTTTTCCACGTGGATATCCAAGTCCCCGTGGTCACCCGGGCGGATCGAGATACAGGTGATCTGGTCCGCGACTTCCGAGAATGCAGTGACCTTGTCGTGGTCAAGACAAGTGAACACCGTATCCAGATGCATGGCCGCGCGGCTTTTTGGCATCGCACAGGCGACGACACGCTCGGCACCGCCTTTCCTGAACAATGCTTCAGCTACCTGTGCGACGGCCTGCCGGGTTGTGCGTTCGCCCATTCCAATGAAGACAGTGCCGTTTCCCACCGGTTGAACGTCGCCACCCTCGACCGAGGCGAGGCCGAAATCGTCGTCGCTATCGCCCCACCAGAACTCGAACTCAGCGTCCTTGAACATATTATGGTGGCGATACACCGTACGCATGATCAGGGTTTCCGGCTTACGAGCAGGCCAGAACATCGGGTTCGTCGTCACGCCATCGAAAATCCAGCAGGAGGGGTCGCGCTGGAACTGCGCATTGGGGATGGCGGGAAGAATGAAGTCGCCCAGAGAAACCAGATCACCGAACTGTTCGTCGATCATACCCTTGGGCAGGTCTGCAAAGATGATGCCGCCGAGCATATGGCGAGCAAGCAGCTTGGCATCCATCTCGTCCAACCAGGCACGCATTTCCGCGGAAAAGCCCAGGCCGACCATGTTGGGCGTGATCAGACGGTCCAGCAGGAAGGCGCGCGCTGCGGGGTCGTCCGCGATAGCTTGGGCCAGCAGATCCTGAATGTCATAGACCTCGACCCCGCGTTCACGCATCAGGGAACAGAATTCTGCGTGGTCCTTGCGGGCCTGTTCGACCCAAATCACATCATCGAACAAAAGCTCTTCGCAGTTTCGTGGTGTCAGACGATCATGCGCCAGTGAAGGACGCGAGACGATCACCTTGTTGAGCTTTCCGATCTCGGAATGAACCCCGAGCTTCATTGCAACTCTCCTTTCGAACTATCCGTTTTCTGAATGTCTTCAATTTCATTGGCCTGGCTCCAGCGGACCCAGACGTGGATGGGCACGCCCATAAGCAACAGGACGGAGCCAACCAAAACAGTTTCAGCGCCTGAGCCGATGAAGGCCCAGACCGAATAAATGAACCCAAGCGCGCCCAGCACGGCGACCTTCGCCAGTTCCGGGCCATGCAAGACCTGCCCGCCTTTCAGACGGATCAAAATCTCGGCCACAGAGCAGATGGCATAGGGCAACAAGCTGGCGACAACGGCGAGCAAAATGACAAAGTTGAATGCGGCGACCAGCCCTTGCGCATAGTTCATGATGATCAGAACCGAGGCTAGCGCGTTGGACAGGATTAACGCATTAGCAGGCGTTCCAAATTTGGATTTTTGGCCCAAGGCTGCAGGGAAGACGCGATCCAATGCGGCACCGTAAGGGACCTGGCCACTGAGCAGTGTAAAGCCATTCAAAGTGCCAAAGGTCGAAATCACCGCGCCCACCGCAACAAGGACGCCGCCAATGGAACCAAACATCACCTCACCGACGGCTGCCAGAGGCGCGGCGGAAACAGCGAGCAACTCGGCAGGAATGACGCCCATCGAAACGGCGGTTACTGAGATATAGACGCTTGCCGCGATAATCACGCCGATCACGGTGGCGCGTGGAATAGTCTTTTCCGGCTCTATAACATCGCCAGAGGGAACGGTCGCAGATTCAAGGCCCAGGTAGGCCCAAAGCGTCAGAGCTGCCGCGGCAGAAATCGCCGTAAACGCCGTGGTGCCACTTTGGTTTACCGGAACATAGTTCTCGGTGTTGATCCAGAATACACCCAATGTGCCAATCAATATCAGCGGCGCGAGTTTGAGCACGGTGGTCACGATCTGAACCAAACCAGCGCCTTCGACCCCTCGGATGTTAACCAAGGTGAGCGTCCAGATTGCAACCAACGCGGTCGAGAGGCCGTACATCGGCACTTCGATGATAATCGGGAACAGGAATCCCAGATATCCCACCAACGCGACTGCGACTGCGGCGTTCCCGGTCCAAAGTGCGATCCAATACCCCCATGCAATAATGAAGCCTGCAAAGTCGCCGAATGCTTCTTGCGAATAGGCATAGGGGCCACCGGGTTTCGAAACGACGCGTGACAGCCTTCCGAATATGATCGCAAGAACAAGCGCCCCTGCCGAAGTCAGAATCCACCCACCAATTGCAATTGGCCCAAACGGTGCAAGTGACGCTGGTAGAAGGAACACTCCCGACCCGATCATGTTTCCGACGACCAAAGCGATACAGGCCGTCAGCCCTAGGGCACCCGATGTCGAAGTCGTCTCTGGAGCGGAGCGATCGGTCATTGCGACGGCTCAGTTCGATGTTGTGTCTGAAGTCTCAGTTGCGGGCCCGTCGATCCCCGGATCAGTTATGGCCCCAACGGTAAGTGCGGCGCAGATGATCACGGCAAGAGTTACGAGCAGCGGGAAAACAAAACGTAGCCACCGGTCATAGGAGACACGGCCAATTGCTAGCCCACCCATGACGACGGCAAATGTCGGGTTGAACAGGTTCACCCATCCGTTTGCTGACTGGTACGCTGTAACCACAAGGTCACGACCGACGCCTGCAAAGTCTGCCAGTGGCGCCATGATCGGCATCGAAAGCGTGGCCAGCCCAGACGAGGACGGCACTAGGAATGACATCAAGATCTGAATGCCAAACATCGCGTTGATAAAGGCGAACTCGCTCAGCCCCGAGACATATCCCTCGGCTCCGGCGAGGATTGTGTCGGTGATTTTGCCCGCGTCCATAATCACGACCACGCCGCGCGCGACGCCAATGATCAGGGCCACGCCCAGCAAATCGCGCGCTCCATCGACGAAAGTTTCCACAAAAGTCCCTTCGTCCATTCTGGACCCTTCATCCGTTTTCCCGACCCACCAAACGATGATGGACATCACCATGAAGAGACCGGACATTTCCGCCATCCACCACCCCAGCGCGACAACACCATAGATCATAATGGCGAAGGTAATCCCGAAAAGAATCAGAATGATCGAACGCGTCTTGGTCATCTCGGGGAACGTATCATTGCCTTCCGAACCCTTTAGGAAATGCGCCCGGTTTTCCTCGGCCTGATCGGCCACCACGGACAATGACGGGTCGGCTTTCACGCGTGATGCGTATCGCATGACGAATGCGATGCCTGCAGCAAGACAAAGGACAAGGATAATGAACCTAAGAACGATCCCGTTCGTGAACGGAATACCCGCACCTTGCGAGGCAACAACTGTCGCAAATGCGTTGAAGGTTGAGCCCAAGGTCCCAATGCCTGCGCCAAGCATGATCACCGCGACCCCGGTCAAGGAGTCGTACCCTGCCCGAATAAAGACCGGAATAATCAGAGCGTAGAACGCGAGGGATTCTTCCGCCATGCCATAGCTTGTCCCGCCAAAGGCAAAGGCGATCATCAGGATTGGGATCATCAGGATTTCCCGCCCAGCCAACCTGTGCAGCAACCAACCGATACCGGCGTCGATAGCCCCTGTCTTGGTGACAACCATCAGGAAACCACCAATGACCAGAACAAACAAAGCGACATCAATTGCGGCGCTGGATGAACTTCCCAGAAGACCAGGGTCGTACATACCTGCAATCGGGGCAAGGATAACTGCCGTAAGTCCTTGAGGGTTCGGCTCGACTTCGTGGTAGGTGCCCGGGACAGGCGCTTCGCTGCCCAGAGCTTCGTTCATCTGACGGTCGTACTCACCGGCCGGAATAACCCATGTAAGGGCGGCCACGACGGCAATCAGTATGAACAGAATGGTAAAGGCGGTAGGAAATTTGAACTTGGACATATGAAACTCGCGCTGGGTGAAGCTGAGAAACTGGGCAGTCAAATATTTGAATATTTATGTCTCAACTTAGTACTAACGCGGCGACTTGTCACTTTCGTAAAACGTGAGGTTGTCGAACACATTGAACAATGTCTGCCATGGGCTTATTTTGTTGAAAAACTCGGGCTTGATCGGTTGGTAAGTTGCTGATTCAATTCTTCCTAAAGGGAGGGATC